>CAYVLO010000355.1:0-4056 GCA_964452125.1 uncultured Anaerolineaceae bacterium
GTAGAAATCTACTGTCGATGTTGCCATTGTACCAAAACACAGCGCCCTTGCCATCCCTCTCACCTCCCCACAACCACAAAAAAGAGAGCGATTTTGTCATCGCTCTCGGGTCATTTTCGAGCTAGATTTTTTGGGAAAAGAGCTACCTAGATCGCCGCTTCCGGCGGGGTAGGAGTGTAGGCCCCGGGCCTAGGCCAAAAAAAGTGAGAACTAGTTCTACTTTGGGGAGATCAACCCCTCGCGCAGGGCATACACGGCCGCCTCGCGCCGGTGGCTCATGTGCAGTTTCGACAGGATGTTGCGCATGTGCGACTTGACCGTGTGCACGCTGACGCTCAGCTCGTCGGCCACCTCCTTGTCGGTGGCGCCCTGGGCCACCAGACTGAGGACGTCCAACTCGCGCCGGGTCAGCACCGTCGAGTCCTCGCCCGGCTGGGTCCGGCCTCCCCCTTGCGCCAGCCGTCGGAACTCTTCCAGCATGCGTCCCCCCAGGGCCGGCGTGATGGCCGCTTCGCCCTGGACGGCCCCCCTCAAGAGCGATACCAGCTCTCGCGAGCGGATGCTCTTGAGCAGGAATCCCCGCGCCCCGCTCTTGATGGCCTCGAACAGCTTTTCGTCCTCGTCGCGGATGGTGAGCATCACAATCGTCATATCGGGGAACTGGGCCATGATCTGTTGCGTGGCCTCCACGCCATCGCAGCCCGGCATGGTCACGTCCATCACAATCAGATCGGGCTCCAGCTCCTGCGCCTTGACGACCACCTCCAGCCCATCGCCTGCCTCGCCCACCACCTCAAAATCGGGCTGGGCGTCCAGGATGATGCGCAATCCCTCCCGAAACAACGAGTGATCGTCGGCCAGTAGAACGCGTATTTTGCTCATACTTCTCGCTCCGTTCCAACTCGCGCGGGATCGCCAGACCCCGCACCATGCCACTCTCAGCTCGCGCGGGATCGCCAGACCCGCGCCAATTGCGGCAGACGCTACCCACCAACCGCCCTGCGGCTATTCTCTCAGCTACTTGCCGGCCGCCCGTTGGGCCTCCAACTCAGCACCACACGGGTACCCTGTCCCGGCGTCGAATGGATGCCCAGGCGCCCGCCTATGCGCGCCGCCCGGGCGCGCATGATGTTGAGCCCAAAATGCTTGCGGCCATCGGTCATGGGCGCCTCGACGTCAAAGCCGCGGCCATCATCCTCGATGGTCAGATACAGCCAGCCGCCCCGCTCTTGCAGGCGGACAGTGGCTTTACGGGCGGCGGCATGATGGTGGATGTTCAGCAACGCCTCCCGCAAGACCTTGACCACCTGCTCGATATGATCGGGCGGCAGGTACAGCGGATCGTGCTCCGGCAACTCTAGCTCCACCGGCGGCTGGCTGTATTCCCCGAGATGTTGCTCCACAGCATCGGCCAGCCATTCCTCCAAAGGCCGTCGCGGTGTGGGGCCCTCTTGCAGGCTGGTGATCGACCGCCGCACCTCAGTGGTCGCCAGGGCGATGGTCTTGTCGATGACCTCGTGCTCTGTCAGGGCCGCCTCCACATTGCCCTGTTTGAGCAATTCCATGGCGTTAAAGGCGCGAAAGGCCAGGTAACTCAGCGTCTGCGCCAAGCCATCGTGCATCTCGGCGGCAATGCGCTGCCGCTCCTCCAGCGCAGCCGCCCACTGCAACCGCTTGTGCAAATAGGCGTTCTCGAGCGCCAGCGCTGCCCGGTTGACAAAACTCTCCACCAACTCGATATCGGCCCGGCGCCAGGTGCGCGGCCGCTGCTGGTCGATGAGGCACAGCACCGCCAGAGGCTCATCCGTCGTCCACACCGGCACCCCCAGAAATCCCCGGACATCCATCCGCCGGCGCCATAGATCCGGGATCCGGCCATCGACGCGGGCATCCTCAATGGCCACCGATGAACGCTGGATCAGCGGCTCCAACAACTCGGCATTCTCTGACCAGGTCAGCCTCAAACCCTCGATCGCCACCTCCGCCAGTCCATACGTCGCCACCGGCACGGCCTCTTTTAATTCGCTATCCCACGAGCAGATCAGGGTGGCCTGGCAGCCCACCAACTTGGCCGACTGTTCGGCCACGTGATGATAGATCTCGTCCGGCTCCAGCGTCGAACTCAGGACCACGCTCACCTGATGGAGCAGGGTCAATTCGTTGGCCCAATTCTCCGTTTCCTGGTACAGATTGGCGTTTTCGATGACCATGCCGATCTGCTGGCCCATGCCCGTCAGCAGATCGAGACTGGTCTCGGAGATCATTTCGGGCTGGCGGGTCCCCAGCGTAATGGCCCCCAAGGCCTTGCCCTTGGACATCAGGGGGATGGCAGCCAGGCTCTGCAGGCCCTCGCCGACGACCACCGGCGAGCAACAATCGGGATCGTGATCCTCCACACGGATCACAACCGGCTGCATCTCGGTCACCGCTCGCTGCGACGCGCAAGCGCAGGAACAACTCTGCTCGGTCATTTCCGGCGCCAGGGACAGGCCTAGTTGGCCGCGATAGGTGTGCAGCCGCAGGCGCCTTGGATCGTCGGGGTCAAGGAGAAAGATGCAACCGCTATCCATCTCTAACACGCTCAACACCGTATCGAGGGCCGTGTCCAGAACCTGGTCCATATCGAGGGAGCGGCTGATGGTAGCCGCAATGGCGTTCTGGGCCGCCAGCTCGCTATTGCGCTGAATAATGGCCATTTCGGCCTGTTTGCGTTCGGCCACCTCTTGTTGAAGCCGCTCGTTGGCCCTCGTCAGTTCCATCGTGCGCTCCTCCACCAGGTGCTCCAACTGATCCCGATAGGCGCTCAGCGCCTCCTCAGCCCGCTGCTTTTCGATGGCCTGCTCGCGCAGATAGACATAGCCCAACAGGGGAATGGCAAAGATGTGCAGGCTGTTGCATATGGGACACAGCACGGCGGCATGGTCGCCCTGCGTGAGGTAATTCACCAACCTCAAGGGCCCCGCCACCACGTAAAAGCTCAAAGCCAGCGACACAATATTGCGCAGCCAGCCCTTTTTCCTGGACAGAAGGACGATCGCCGCCGCCGCAAAAGCCGCGTTCAGCAGATGGAACGAAACGCCGCTCACCGTCCGGTTGAAACGCGCCTCAGGGTGGCTCGGGGCGTATCCCAACCACCACAGCCACGTCACCAAAAAGGTCACACCCGTGACGACCAGCCCGACTTGCAGGTAGCGCCGGGCGATTTTCTCGTCGTCCAGGAGATAGCGCAAAAAGGCCCCTGCCACCACCACCACAGCCGCCATGGTAAAGGTGTGTTCCAGCGGCTCGATGAGATGATTTCGGCTGAGAAAATAGATGTCCAGGTCGAAAAGCTGCAGCGATGTGTGGGCGAACATGAACAGCTCGCGGGTCAGCCCCAACCCAAAGCCCCACACCAGCAGTCGCTCGCGGGGCAGGTTCTGGGTCCGCTGTCGGTTCCAGGCAACCAGCAAGAGCCCAGTCCACAGGACGGCAGGCAGGGCAAAGCGGACCAGGTTGTTTTCCTTGGGGCCTGGGCCACCCCCAATTTGGGAAAGCAGCAAAATTACGAAATCCCAAAAGGTTTCCAAGATGCCCCCTCGCACCGAAATCCTGATCGTGGGAGATCTGCCTCCAACGTTCGCGCCAAATTCGGAGGGCCGAACATTTGGCGCTCATTCCTGTCCCCGGAGAGTTCCGTGCCGTTCGGCATCCCCTGGCCGCTAGGGCGTCGACCGAACGATGGCCGGCAAAAAGGCATGCCACGACGTGAAATAGGGTCCATAATACCCAAAGGCACGACCGCCCGGAGTCTTGTCATCCTGCTTGTAGTTGGGAGCGCCAACTACGAAATCGTCAAAGCCATCGCCGTTCACGTCCCCTGCCGTGCCCACCGAAAAGCCGAATTCGGTGTCGGCCTTGTTGCCCTCCACTCGCCAGCGGGGCTCGGGCCACAAGCCCAGGGTGGAGCCAAAGAAAATAAAGGCCACTCCCTCGTTTCGCTGGCTGTCATCGGGCGACCTTCCGGTGTATCGCGAAGCGCCCACAATCACCTCGTCCAGCCCATCCCCGTTCAAA
>CAYVLO010000356.1:0-4043 GCA_964452125.1 uncultured Anaerolineaceae bacterium
GAGTGAAACACCATGCCATCGACCTGAAACCGCTGGACCAGATCGGTCATCAGGTCGGCCCGCGCCTGGAGGCTCTGGTTGATGTACACCTGACTGTAGGTGCGGGCCAGGCCCAAAATCGGCTCGTCGGGTTCCACCGACACGGCCCAGGCGTTGGTATAGGTGTCGACCACAAAGCAGGCGCCTGCCTCGGTGAACAGGCTGAACAGGCGGAAAAGGCGGTGCCAGATGGCAATGTTGTCCCACAACAGGCGATAGCGCTCTTCGAACAAGGCCCCCTGCCCCCGCGCCACGCGCTCCTCGACCTCGGCCTTGAGCTTGCGATAAAAGTTGACGGCGTCCGAACTGCCGCGCAGGACTACAATGGGCGCCATGGTCAAAAAGAGGTCCGGGGCATTGAGGGGAGAGGGTCGGGCCTGGCACAGTTCCCGGATCTCTCGCCAACAGGTGACCGCCTCGTTGGACAGGCGGAGCGCCTCGAGGAACTTTTTCTCGTTCAACCTGCGGCCCGTCTGCCGCGTCACCCAGGCGATCAGGTCCTCCAGTTGGGCCGCCACGTACTGCACAGCGTGATCGGCCAGGCCGGGCTCGTGTTGGTATGGCGCATCCACCAGGAACAACGGGACGTGCAGATCGTGGGCCAGGGCCTGGTACCATTTGAGTACCGTGCCACAGATGTTGTTGCAGGCCACCAAAAGGTCGGGCTTGGGCAGCCCGCCCTGGGGCGCGTTGCGCGGGTCCATCACCGCGCCGATCTGACAGCGGGCATAGGAACAGAGATCGGGGCTGTAGCCGCGCTCCTCGGCGACCTGGGCCAGGGGCACGGCGGCCCGCTGCGCCCCCACCAGGGCGCCATAGTTCTCGGGGTACACGGTAGCCACACCCATGCCGATCAGGATCTCGACGGGCGCGCCGCTGGTGACCCAGGCCAGGGGACGCACCTTGCCCACCACTTTGCGCGTGGCATAATAGCGCGTCATCAGGCGGGTCAGGTCTTTGGAGGTTTCGAGTTTGCGAAAGTTGCGGGCCATGGTTTCCTCCCTCCCTTTGGATTATACCATATCCCAGGGGGCCCACCAAGCAACCCACCGGAGGGGTTGCGCAGGGCATCCCTCGCGGGCGCCCTGCCCGGTATGGAATGCGCTGCCTGGCAACGCCAGGACGCTTGCTTGCGCTGCTCTTTTGCTCACCGCCCCCGCCAGTCCGTCACCCTCGCGCAAGCGGGGGTCCATGGGTCATCCTCCCCCCGCATTTGGGGCGTTGCCCGGCCGAGATCCGGTTGCGTCGGAGGCTCTGCGACCCGGTCGGCCTTGGTAGGCCTGACCCAATCTGCTTACGTTGGTGCGCGCAGGGCACGACCTGCCGCGCTCCTACGATGCGCATCGGTGATTTCGTGAAATTCGTGTAATTCGTGGCCAAGCCATCATTTGCGCACCATGGGCAACGCTGCCAGCACCGGCAGCCCCAACAGCGCAACCACAGCACTGAGCACAAACGCCTGGCGCATGCCAAAGAAATCGCTAAAAGCGCCCAACGCCACCGCCGCCAGCGACGTAACCGTGAAACTCAAGGCCATATACACCCCATTGGCCAGCGACCGGTTCTCGGGATAACTCTCCTGGACCAGGGCCATGAACACCGGGGTCGTCGACAGGGCCGTGAAGCCCAGCAGGAGAAGCAGGGGGAAACGAGCCCAGCCGCCGACGGCCAAAAAGACGAACATGGCCAGAGGCGTGATCAACAGGGACAGAAAGAGGATCCTGCGACGGCCCACCCGGTCGCTCCACGAGCCCCCGAACAGGGCGCCGGCCACGCCCGCGATCTCGAGCACCGACAGAGACACGCCGGCAAACCAGAGGGCCGAGCCTTCCTGGGTCAAAAAGATGGGAAGATAGGTCGTCAGGGCCGAGAGCATAAAGGCCCGCGCCAGGGAAATGCCCGCCAGGGGAATCAAAAGGGGGCGCATGACGCGCAATGCCTGCCGCCAGGGTAGGGCGGTCGGCACCGAGGTCTGCATTTCGACATTCCTCAAGCGGACAAACAGCAAGGCCGAGGCCAGCCATCCGCCCAGCATCAGCCAGGGGGTCCGGTTCAAACCCATCCATTGGATGGCCGACACAATGACCACGGGTCCCAGGGTGCGCCCCATTTCACCACCCACCATCCAGAACCCCATCCCACGCCCCAGGCTCTTGCCCGAAAAGCGACCGGCGATCACCGGCGCCACGGCGTGAAGGGTCGCCGAGCTGAGGCCCACCACCAATAGCATGATGATCAGCAGAAAATAGGCGGGCGCCAGACCCAACAGGCTCATGACGGTGGCCGACACGGCGGGCGTCAGGATGACCAGGGTGCGCAGGTTGGTGCGGTCGGCCAGGTGGCCGATCAGTGGCTGAAACAGCGAGGGGGCCTCTCGGAACACGGTAAGCAGGCCCGCTTGGGTGTTCGACAGCGCCAGACGCTCGATGAACACCGGCAGCAAAGCAGGCAGAAAGGACGTGTAGGTGTCGTGGACGGCGTGGGCCGCACTGATGGTGGTGACTTGGCTGGCATGAAATTCTTCAGAAGCCGTGGATTGAGCCGCGGCGGCTGCCTCAAGGGGCATCACACCTCCCAGATGCTGGCGCAAAGAACCCCGGTTCGGGTAAACCGGGGTTCGAACAAACGCGCCCGGATAGGAAAGCAGTATAGCACAGATCCGGTCGGTTACCAAACAATGTCGACAGGAGTACCTACCGACGCCCAGTTGTACAGCGTGATGGCATTCTGGGTGGAAAGGATGATGCAGCCATACGACACCGGCTGACCCAGGTAGCCTTCCCACAATCGCTGGCCGTTGGATTGGATGGGCAGGGCATGGATGCCGTTCTGCAGCCTGCCTGCCCAGTAAATGCCCAGCCAATAGGGCATCTGCAGCGCCCAGGTCGAGGCATAGGCATTGGGCAGCTTGTTCAGCACGCTGTAGCTGCCGACGGCTGTGGCCTGGCCTGGACGTCCGGTGGACACCACCCAATTCCAGAGCAGTTGCCCATTTTGATAGACGTACATCCGCTGGGCCGAAAGATCCACCAGAATCCGCTTGCCGCCCCCCGAGGTCGCCCCAGAGGCCGGGGCCGAACCGGCGGGGATTTTCAGCCGCTGGCCGGCATAGATGAGGCCGGGGTTGGTCAGCCCGTTGGCGCTGGCAATGGCGGCGATGGTCGTCCCGTATCGGTAGGCAATGGACGCCACGGTATCGCCGCGCTGGACCACGTGGACGGCGCCGCTGCCCGAACTGGCCCCAGGGTTCACCGTCACACTTCCACCGCTGGCACCCGGGATCACCAGCCGCTGCCCGACATAGATGTAGCTGGGGTTGGCCAGGCCGTTGGCGCTGGCGATGGCCGCCACGGTGGTGCCATAGCGCCGGGCGATGGCCGTCACCGAGTCGCCGCGCTGCACCGTGTACGTAGCGCCTGCAGCGGCGCCAGCCGCCCCCCCGGCGCCGCCCACAGCGCCGGTGCTGCCGCTGGGGATGGTCAGGCGCTGCCCGGCATAGATCAGCCGCGAGTTGGCCAACCCATTGGCCCGGGCAAGGGCGTCGACCGTCGTGCCATAGCGCGTGGCAATCGACCACAAGGTCTCACCCCGCTGAACCACGTGCACGCCCCCCTGGGCATAGGCCGGCGACACGACCAGACCCAGAACAAGAACCACAAGCGCACTCACCCCGATCAGGGTTCGGCCCGATGCTCTCATGGGCGAGTCTCCTTCCCCGCTCTGTAGATTGAGATAATCATACCTGATATCCGGTGATTTGTCAAGTGATGCACAGAAATTATAGTATTTGGCCTTGAATTGCAGAAAAGCCGTGGGTGGGACATACCGCGCCCCACCCATCACCCCTGCCTGCGCAGGCAAGCGAACGCGGGGGTTCATCGGTCACCCGTCAGCCCGTCACCCCCGCGCAAGCGGGGGTCCATACATCTTTGACAAGGAATGGATGCCCGCTACTCCGGAAATGAACCCTCTAGACCGCGACAGGTTCGCGCCGACAGTCATTT
>CAYVLO010000357.1:0-4037 GCA_964452125.1 uncultured Anaerolineaceae bacterium
CTCCTCGTCATTCTATTCGGCCAAGGGCTGATCAAACAATTCGGCCGCTAACAGCCTTTCTCGCCATCTGCGTGGCGGGAGATGACGCTGGCCAACAATCTAACCGGTACGACTTTGTGAGACATTGCCCGGTATGACTTTATGAGACTCAACACTCGTTCAGGCTCAAGCCAGTACATAACATAGTGCAGGAATTCAATGTCCGGGCACCTATCGACCAGCTCTCTGCATGCTTTTTCGGCTTCGCCCGCATCAAGTTGACGGAAGAGCTCAGCAACTAGCAGACTAGCGTATCGAAAATCAGGCCATCCCAAAAGGAGAGGTCGCTCATTCGATAACTCTGGAGCTTTCTCCGCGACCACTAGTGCCAAGTCGGGAATCCGATCGTGCTCGATCTTGGGGATAGAAAGGCGCAGTCTGCTTATCCACTTCTCAACGGAATCATGGCGCAAGTGCTCTTCGATCGCAGATTGGACAAGCACTCTCCTCTCATGCTCAGTCGATGTATTGATCTTGGCAATGAAATTGTCCCATTCAACATCAGAGAAAGCCCCTTGTTGCACAGCAAGATAGAAGTAACGAGGAAAATAGTATGGGTGCGCAGCGCTTTTCTGCTCGAGATGGCGCGAATCCATCCGCTGATCCTGGATAACATTCATGCTCTGATGGTAGCATCGAACTGAAAAGAAAACCGAGCTCAGTAGGGAGAGGACTGCTTCCTTGCTTTCCTCATCCAGCTCAGAAACCAGCCTGTCGTAGAACTGGGCGACTTGATTCGTGTCTGCGCCTGGGAATCCCCAATTGATACTGTTGAGATAGGTGAAGCGTTCGGGATTGCGATAGATCGCTTCATAAACGTCAGGGTATCTCAGCCGAATAAGCTCAAGAACCAGTAAATCGTAGTAGTTGACTCACCTGAAAAAACTAACGGATTCCAGGGATCCGAACGGTTTGAGAAGGGCTAACCATGCGCAAGAGGACTTGGACTTGGCGCCAAAGAGAACCAAAAAAGGAAGAGCCGGACTCGCCGGTATCGATTTTAGTTCCTCTTTGGTGGCCCTTTTCCGCTTCCTGGGCCGATTTTTCGGCCAGAAATCGATGTATCCGCCGCAAATTGCTCATAGCGGCTGAGGCCAGCACGACCATACTCATGCGGGGTTGACCGCGAACCGGCACTTTACCATTTCCAAAGGGATGTTTGACAGAGCGAACCGTGGCTTCGACCGCTGGACGTAGGTTTTGCCCGCTCGCCCGCGCTTCAGCACTTCGTTGTCAACGCAAGGCCAGGTCGACATTTTGCTGCGAAAAGCGCAACACTCGCTCGGGCGTGAGTTTGAGCGGTTCTGTCGGACACGAATCGAGGAAGGGACAGCCTTCACAACCTGCTACTCCGAAGGTGGCGCGGTAGCGTTCTTCCTTGCGTCCAGGTGTCACCTCGGCTCGTTGTCCATGAGGACAGGTGACGGCCTGAGGTCGGCCCTTGTCGTCGAGTTCCCAGGCAAAGTCATCCAGGTTCAACTTCTCAGTCGAGGGTTGGCGGCCGCGAATGGCTGTCTGGATCTGTTCTATGCCCAACTCGCGTGTCGTCTGGTCGACGTCCGGGCTGTTGTAGCCACCATCGGTGTGTATCTCATCCACGTCCGTGCGTTCTTTGAGCTCAGGCAACGCCTCGTCCAGCATGGCGGCATCGTCGGTGTTGTTCGGTTCGGTCTGGACCTTGACGATCAACTGCAACTCGTTCTCGGGGTTACACGTCTCGGTCACGTTGGCCACATAGCCCTTGTGCTCTTCACCTCGCTTCTGACGGTAAGTCGCTTCCCAATCGTCGGGCGACTGCAGGCTGCTGGCTTTCAGCTCTTCCCCGGCCTTGGGACGAAGCGCCGCCTCATCGATGTGGAAGTGTTCCTGAAACACGCGCTGCAGGACTCGATAGGCTGACTCATCGCCGTAGCGCGCTGCCAACTCGTCTGTCAGTTGGGCCATCAGCTCGCCAATGCCCTGCAGGTGTCCGGCCACATCCCCGGCCTTGAGGTGATAGATGTACTGTCCCGAACTCCCTTTGAGATAGGGCGCAAACGCTTCGGCGTACTGCTGCTGGTCTTCCTCTTTCAACATCCGGTGCGTTCGTTGCAGCACCTCGACCAGCAGTTGCAGCCGCGTCATCTCCCGGATGTTGCTGGCGATCAGGGTGCTGTCCATGCGCAGTTTGTCGGTCTTGAGCTGGAAAGCGGCAAGCTGTTCGTCGGTGATCTGCTCAAAGACCTGCTCAAACAGGTTCTCGCCCGTCTCCTGCATGTGCTCGGTCAGACGGAGGCGGAAGTTGTACACCGTGCGTAATTCGAAATGACCTTCGCCCAGGTCTCGATAGCCCAGGGCGCGGCGCACTTGGAGATCAAAGCAGAAATGATCGTACATCTCCTCGTCGCTCCAGCCAAAGCCGGACTTGAGAATCTCAAGGCCCACCAGGACGTTGATGGGAATGTTGGAGCGAGAGGGTTCGTCCGAATAGAGCACTGCGAAGCGGCTTTCGTCTATGCGCACGAAGATCTGGTTGTAGAAGGTGACTGCCCAGGAGGATTCCAATCGCCTCTGGATCTTCTCCGGCAGAGAATCCAGGCTGCTGAACATGGGCATCTGCAAATGTCGATCGTTTGCTACAAACATGAGCTGCTCCTCAATTCATGCGAGGTATGCATAATCCGGGCCATGCCGACCATCGATTCCGATGGATGCCGTCCACCCATTCCAGAGCATGTCGACCAGTCGTTCCGGCGCATGGCGTCCAGTTTTTCCAGGTCGCCGGAATCGGTGGACGGCATGCTCCGGAATCCGGATGGATGAACTGATTCCATAGAAGCGGCGCTGGCTAACCTTACACAACTGTGGCATTCTTTGCCTCGGAACCACAAAGGAGGCAGAGATGGCCCAAGAAAGGTTGACCATGCGCAAAATAGCCGAAGTACTCCGTCTGAAGTGGGAGTGCGGTCTGTCCAACCGGGCAATCGCCCGCAGTTGCTCCATCTCCCACAGCACCGTTGCCGAGTATCTGCAGCGCGCCCAGCAGGCCGGGCTGCGCTGGCCGCTTCCCGCCGACATGGGCGAGAGCACGTTGTATGAGCTCCTTTTCCCCAAAGTCCCGCAATCCAGTTCGCGTGTCGTTCCCTGTCCCGACTGGTCACTCGTTCACACCGAGCTGCGCAAGAAGAGTGTGACCTTGCGCCTGCTGTGGGTCGAGTATCGCGAAGCCCATCCAGACGGCTACGGGTACAGCCAGTTCTGTGCCCTGTACCGAGAGTGGGCCAAGTGCCTGAAGCCATCGATGCGCCTGTCCCACAAGGGTGGCGAGAAGGTCTTTGTCGATTATGCCGGGCAGACAGTGCCGGTCGTCGACCCCCATACCGGCGAGATCCACCCAGCGCAGATCTTTGTGGGCGTCCTGGGGGCCAGCAGCTACACCTATGCCGAGGCCCAGGACAGCCAAGAGCTATTCAACTGGATTGGCGCCCACGTCCGCATGTTCGCTTTCCTTGGCGGGGCGCCGGAAATCGTCATCCCGGACAATCTCAAGGTCGGGGTCAAGCACCCCTGCCGCTACGAGCCCGATCTCAACCCCACCTACCATGACCTGGCTCAACACTACGGCACGGCAGTCATCCCGGCTCGCGTTCGCAAGCCCAAAGACAAAGCCAAAGTCGAAGTCGGTGTCCAGGTGGTCGAGCGCTGGATCCTGGCCCGCCTACGCAACCACACCTTCTTCAGCCTGGCCGATCTGAACCGGGCCATCCGGGAGCTGCTCGACGAGCTCAACACCCGGCCGATGAAACACCTCGAACGCTCCCGCCGTGAGCTCTTCCAGGAACTGGACCAACCGGCTCTCAGGCCCCTTCCGGAGCAGCCTTACGAATTCGCCACCTGGAAGAAAGCCACGGTCAATATCGACTACCACGTCGAGTTCGAAAAGCACTATTACAGCGTCCCCTACACCCTCATCCACAAAGAGGTCTACGTCCGCGCCACCCAATTGGCGATCGAGATCT
>CAYVLO010000358.1:0-4013 GCA_964452125.1 uncultured Anaerolineaceae bacterium
ACCTCAAAATGCCGAGCACGGGCGAGCAGGCGGCTGTGGCCGAGATCGCCCACGATGTGGTGGAGACAATGGAGCCGGGCTGGTTGTACCTGATCGGCCCGGGGACCACCACGCGGGCTATCGCCAAAGAGCTGGGACTGCCCAAGACCCTGATCGGCGTCGATGTGGTGGCCCTCCACGAGCGCACCGGCGAGGCGAAATTGATGGCCGCCGACGCCAACGAGTCCCAGTTGCTGGCGCTTTTGGATGGGCAAAGGGCCAAGATCGTGGTCACGCCCATCGGTGGGCAGGGCTATATCTTTGGACGCGGCAACCAGCAGATCAGTCCCCAGGTGATCCAGGCTGTGGTGGGCGATGCGTCGCGCCCCTGGGATTATATTCTGGTGGTCAGCGCTCCCACCAAGCTTCACGCGTTGGGCAGCCGCCCCCTGCTGGTGGACACGGGCGACCCGGTCCTGGACGAAAAGCTGTCGGGCTATGTCCAGGTGATCACAGGCTATCGGGAAAAAGCCGTGCGCAAGGTTTCGCGCTGAACGGCGCGCACTTGAGGAGGAAATGCAATGACATTGGCGGGCAAGGTGGCCCTCGTGACGGGGGGAGCTTCGGGCATTGGCCGGGCGACGGCGCTGCTGCTCGCCCGTGAGGGGGCGGCGGTCGCCGTGGTGGATCGGGATCAACCACAGGCCGAGACTGTGGTGGCCCAGATCCATCAGGAAGGCGGGCAGGCCATCGCCGTGGGCTGCGACGTGAGTGTGGCTGCCGACTGCCAGCGGGCTGTGGTCGAGACGGTCGCTGCCTTTGGCGGGCTGGATATCCTTTTTAACAACGCCGGCATCATCCGGCGGGCCGACGTGCTGGATACCACCGAAGAGGAATGGGACCGGGTCATGGACGTCAACGTCAAGGCGATTTTTTTGATGTCCAAATTTGCCGTGCCGGTGATGAACGAGCGGGGCGGGGGCGCCATCGTCAACACCGGCTCGGGTTGGGGGCTGGTGGGCGGTCGGAATGCCGTGTCCTACTGCGCTTCCAAGGGGGCGGTGGTGAACATGACCCGAGCCATGGCCCTGGATCACGCCGCGCAAAAGATCCGCGTCAATTGCGTGTGCCCCGGCGATACCCACACCGACATGCTGCGCAGTGAGGCCCAGCAGTTGGGCCAGCCAGAAGAACGCTTTTTCCAGGACGCCGCCGACCGCCCTCTGGGCCGCATCGGCACGCCGGAGGACATTGCCCAAGCCGTCCTCTACCTGGTCGGCGATACGGCGTCTTTTGTCACCGGCGCTGTACTCGTGGTGGACGGCGGCGGCTTGGCCGGATGATGGATCGGTTTTTGGGGTCTGGAAGGCCGTTGGCCTAGATCGGCTCTGGCAGGGGCGGTCGCGTTTTCAGGAGGATCGAGTGCGTGGATTGGCGGGAAAGCGAGTGCTGGTGACCGGTGGGGCCGGTGGCATCGGGACGGCTACCGTGGCCCGTTTTTTGGAGGAAGGGGCGCAGGTCTGGGTGTTGGATCGCGACGAGGCGGCGCTGCGGCGCCTCGAGTCCCAGGTGCCGGGAATTGACGGCGTGATCCAGGCCAACGTGGCCGGTCCCGACGACGTGACGCGGGCCTTTGACGAGCTGGAGGCGGCGGTTGGGGGCCTCGATGTGCTGATCAACAACGCTGGCATCAGCCTGCGGCATCCCTTTGTCGAGATCACGCCCCAGGAATGGCGGGCGGTGCTGGACGTCAACCTGAACGGGGTATTCTACGTGGCCCAGGAGGCGGCGCGGCGCATGCTGGCCGGCGGTGGTGGGGTGATCCTCAACATGGGCTCGACCAACGGCCTGATGGGCTACCATTACTATGCCGATTACAATGCTTCCAAGGCGGGCGTCATTGAGCTGACCCGTTCGATGGCGCTGGAATTGGGTCCAAGCATCCGGGTCAATGCCGTGTGTCCGGGATTCATCATGACGCCCATGCAGGAGGCCGAGTACACGCCCGAGATGCGCCGGGCCTTTGCCGCCAAACTGCCGCTGAACCGGCTGGGGCGCCCGGAGGACGTGGCGGCTCTTTTTGCCTTTCTGGCCTCAGACGATGCCAGCTTTATCACCGGGCAGTGTTTTGTCATCGACGGCGGCGAACTCGCCGGGGGGTTGGCCAGCCAGCCCTAGTCGTCCTTTGGCTCTGGGGGTACCTGAGGGAAAAGCAATCGCGGCGGGCCCATTGCCTGACCGCGTTTTTCGTCCGAGGATCGCATAGGGCGGGAGAACAGACCCCTGCCAGGCGGTTGCGCTCCTGGACCACAGCCAACTCTTCGACGCGCCGGGCGTACTCCTGAAGTTGACCATGAGCTTCTTGCAGTTCGGCCAGCAGTTCTTGGCTTTCCCTCCGCGCCCTTTCGGCCCGGACCAGGGTATGGGCAAAGGAGCCAAAGAACAGGTATCCTCCCCCCGTAGGCAAACAAGGCCAGCAATCCCGCCTGCCAGCCCTGGCTCAGGGCAATCGACCCCACCGATATAGCCGAATAGAGGGCAATCCAATAGATGCCTGGTTTAAAAGGAGAGCAAGAGGATAGCCTGAACGCTCAAGGGAAAGTACAGCATGGGGAACATCGTCCAGCCGGGCTGAAGGAGGATGAGGAGAGCGACCAGCGCCCCTTGGACGCCGAGATAGAGGTGGGCGTGCCCGACCGGTTTGGTCTCATCGGGAACGCGCGCTTGTAGGATGCCAAAGGTGAGCAGGATCGCGGCCTGCAGCCAGCGCATCCCCGCCGTGGGCGCGTTCAAGAGGGCGACAACCGCTACGGCCACCAACACGCCATAGCCCGCCAGATGAAAGCCGATGTTTTCCCATCGAGAGGCCTTGGTCATGGGGAAATTATAGCGCAAATTGGTGGTTGGGGCAAGCGTGCGATGGCATGCTCATCCCGTTACAATCGAATGATCCAAGTCTGCCTTTGCAGCAGCCAGACGAAGGGATTTCGCATACTTGCGCCCCGACGTCGGTGTGCTATAATAGCCCCCGACCGGCCTGGCTGCCCAAGAACGGCTTGGGGGCGAGGGTCGATCTCATGACAACATGCAAGGGGGAACACACGAGAATGAGCAGAAACGGCGTGCCGAAATCGGCCATGGTCATTATTGCGCATCCCGACGACGCCGAATTTACGATGGCCGGCACATTGGCAGGTTGGACCCGAGAGGGTTGTCGGGTGACCTATGTGTTGTGCACCGATGGCAACGCCGGCTCGCACGAGCCGGGCATGACGCGCGAACGGCTGGCTGAGATCCGCAGGGCGGAACAGCGCGCTGCCTGCGCCGTCTTGGGTGTGGCCGATGTCGAATTCCTGGGCAAGGACGACGGGCAGCTTCAGCCCACGCTGGAACTCAGGCGCGAACTGGTGGGCCTGATCCGCAAGCACCGACCCGAGGTGGTTCTGACCAGCGATCCGACGCGCCTCTTTTCCGATCGGGGGTACATCAACCATCCGGATCACCGCGCGGCAGGCCTGGTCGCCCTGGATGCGGTGGCGCCTGCCGCCGAGATGCCCCTCCTCTGGCCCGAAGTGGGCGCTCCCCACAAGGTGCACCAGGTGTACATCTATGGCAACGATCAGTCGGACACCTGGGTGGATGTGACCGAGACCATCGAAGTCAAGATCAAAGCGCTCAAAAAACATGCCAGCCAGATGGGGGATTGGGATCCCACGGAGCGGATCAAGGGCTGGGCGGCCCAGGTGGGGCAGGAAAAGGGGCTGGCCTATGCCGAAAAGTTCCGCGTCATTACCCTGGTCCAGCCCGCCGAGGAGAGCGACGACTGACGTTATTGAGGGGCGGCCACCCTCCAACAACCCGAACCCCAGTATCCCTAACCGGCGTTTGACCGACAGCCCCTGCCCCCTGGCAGGGGTTTTTTCGCAATCGGCGTGCTCCCCCCGCGGCTCGCGGGCCGCAATCGCTCCACCCCCATAAGCTAGTGCTCCGCAGCGCAAGTCTCCCGCCGGTTGTCATTGCGAGGAGCCCCGCCG
>CAYVLO010000359.1:0-4009 GCA_964452125.1 uncultured Anaerolineaceae bacterium
TTGCGCGGATTTTTGCGGCAGCAAGCTGCCGCACTCCAGAGGATGGCTACTCACCACCCAAAGGGTGTAACGAACTCACCCAGAAAGTTGAAATCCACCCACCCTGCACCCTGCCGGGCGCAGAGTTGCCCCTTTTGGTAGAACTGTGTTAGAATACAGAACGAGGTGCTGTAGGGAGAAACCGTAGAGGGGAAGGGCTGCGGCAGGACGCCGTTTGTTTGGGAGGAAAGGACCCCATGGAATTCGAGATTGTCGCCATTGACAAGCCAGAGCCCATCAATTTTGTGTTGGGCCAAACCCACTTTATCAAGAGCGTGGAAGACATTCATGAGGCATTGGTCACCCACGTGCCAGGCATCCAGTTCGGGCTGGCCTTTTGCGAGGCGTCGGGCGCGTGCCTGGTGCGTTGGACCGGAACCGACGAGGGGATGATCGATCTGGCCCGGCGAAACGCGGCAGCCGTTGGCGCGGGCCACAGCTTTATCCTGTTCTTGGGCGAGGGGTTCTATCCCATCAACATCCTCAACGCCTTGAAGATGGTGCCCGAGGTGTGCCGCATCTTTTGCGCCACGGCCAATCCCACCCAGGTGATCGTCGCCAAGACGGAGCAGGGGAGGGGCATTTTGGGCGTGGTCGACGGATTCTCGCCCAAGGGCGTGGAGGACGAAAAAGGGATCGCCTGGCGCAAGGGGTTCCTGCGAACCATCGGTTACAAGCTGTGAGTTGGGTCGGCGCGGGCGGGTGGGCCGCTTTGGGGTGACGGTGCGATCGGACGGGCCCCGCCGCGTCCTGTTTGTGTTCCTGGATGGTGTGGGGCTGGCGCCAGCGAGCCCCGACAACCCGTTGAGCCAGGCGCCCATGCCTGTGGTGCGGGAGCTGTTGGGCGGTCCGCTGGCGAGCGAGGCGGTCGATCGTGTTCACGATAACGGCCTGCTGCTGCGCGCCTTGGACGCCTGCCTGGGGGTGCCCGGTTTGCCCCAAAGCGCCACCGGGCAGACGGCATTGTTCACCGGCGTCAACGCCCCACAGATCGTAGGCGAGCATCTCAGCGCTTTTCCGACTCGTCGCCTGCGGGAGGTTCTGGCCGAACACAGCCTGCTCAAGCGGGCTGCCGACGCCGGAGCGAGGGTCCTGTTCGCCAACGCTCATTCCGAGCGCTTTTGGCAGGGGGTGCGCGAGGGCAAGCGCCGCCTGTCGGCTTCGACGCTCGCGGCCCTGGCGGCCGATGCACCCATCCCCGACCTGGACGACCTGCTCCAGGGGCGAGCGGTGCTGTGGGACCTGACCCACGAGGTGGGGCGCAGTCATCTGGGCTATGATCTGCCGCTGGTGTCCGCCGAAGAGGCCGGGGGTCGATTGGCTCGATTGGCCGCCGAGTACGACCTGGTGCTGTTCGAATCGTTTCTCACCGACCTGGCAGGGCATCGCCGGGTGGAACCCGAGTGGGTGCTCAGCCGGGTCGACGCCTTTCTGGGCGGCGTGCTGGCTGGGCGCACGCCCGAGACAACGGTGGTGGTGTGTAGCGACCACGGCAATCTGGAGGATTGCACGACCAAGGCCCACACCACGAACCCGGTGCCGTTGTTGGTGGTGGGACCAGGGGCGGGCCATTTTCGACGGGCGCAGAGCCTGACCGACGTGGCGCCGGCCATTTTGGCGTTCCTGACCGGGCAGTAGGGACAGGCGTTAAGGACCGGATCGGAGCTATGGACCACGAACGAACCATTGACCTGCTGAGCGAGATCCAAACCCTGAAGCGGCTGCCGCGCAGCGGCTGGCTGATGCGGGGCGTGCCCCATGTCGAGAGCGTGGCTGACCACAGCCTGGGTGTGGGCCTTGTGGCCCTGATCCTGGCCGATCTGTTGGCGGCCCACGGCGACCTGGAAGCGCCCCTGGATGGGGAAAAGGTGCTGACCCTGGCTTTGCTCCACGACCTGGCGGAGGTGCGGCTGACCGATCTGCCGCTGCGCACCTCTCAGCTCCTTTCCACTCCCGCCAAGCGCCAGGCCGAGGAGCAGGCCCTGGCCGACCTGTTGGCGCCCTTGCCCGGCGCCGGACGGCTGGCGGCGCTGTGGGCCGAATTCGAGGATCACGCTACGCCCGAGGGCCGGTTGGTGCGCGATGCCGACAAGCTGGAGATGATGGTCCAATGCCTGCGCTACGAGGAGGCCGGCAGCCGCGGCCTGGACGAGTTCTGGCAGGCGATGGACCACTACCCCTGGCATTATACCCTCAGCGCCGAGCTGTATGCCGGGCTGCGGGCGCGGCGCCCTGGGAGGCGGGATGACCCTTAGGAATCGGACCCGCAGCGAGACCCTGGCGCAGCGGGTGGTGCGCTGCGACACCTTCTCGAAGCGCTGGCGAGGGTTGATGTTCCACCGCGCCCTGGGCAAGGACGAGGTGTATTTGTTTGTAGAACGGCGCGAAAGCGTGGCTCAGACGGCCATCCACATGCTGTTTGTTTTTTCCTCCATTGCTGTGGTCTGGCTGGATCGGGAAATGAGGGTGGTCGATAAGGTGCTGGCCCGCCCCTTCCGGCCCTATTACGCGCCTGCCCGCGCGGCCCAATACTATGTGGAGGGACATCCCTCGCTGCTCGAGCGGGTGAGCATGGGCGACGTCTTGGCAGTGGATGGGGGAGAGAATTCGATGGGGAGGGGTAGGGCAGATCGTGAGCACTAGAATTCATTCCAGGCCGCGGGCGGATGGCGCCCGGTGGGCTGTGCGTTTATTGGCTGGGCTGGCGCTGATTTCTCTATTGTTGCTTGCCGGCAGCGCCCTGGCCCAAGAGTCGACCCAGGAGCCGCCGGTCTACGTGGTGCAGCCTGGCGACACGCTGTATGCCATTGCCGAGCGCTTTGGCAGCACCGTCGAATCGATTGTGGCGGCCAATCAGCTCGCCGATCCGTCGCTGATTTCGGTCGGCCAACGGCTGATCATCCCCACCAGCCAACCCAGCCTGGTGCCCAGTGTGGCGACCCAGGCGAATCGGCGATGGCACCGGGTTCAACCCGGGGAGACGATGCCCGGCCTGGCCTTTCGTTTTGGCACGACCGTGTGGGAATTGCAGAGGCTGAATGATCTGCAACGGTGGGATCTGGCCTGGCCCGGCCTGGATCTGATCTTCCCCGAGCCGATGCCCGGCCTGACCGCGCCCCCCGCCTTTCCTACCGTTGTCGCCGATCCCACCCCGGTGGTTCAGGGGCAGACGCTGGCCCTGTACGTAAGCCTGGAGGAGGAAGCCGAGATCAGCGGGCACTTTTTGGGGCGCGAACTTGCTTTTGTTCCGGGCGAGACAAGCCATTGGACCCTGGTCGGGGTCGACGCCATGACGGCGCCTGATCTCTATCCTGTGACGCTGACCATTACTGAGACGGTCAGTGGCGACCGGCTGTCGGTCCAAGAGATGGTTTCGGTCACGACGGGCAGCTTTGAGCGCTATAACATTGTGGTACCGGCCGATCGAACCAATCTATTGGACCCCGAGCTATCGGCCCAGGAGCGGGCCAAGGTCGAAGCTGCATTTTCGGGCGTTACTCCGGGCCAGTGGTGGACCGGTGTGTTCACGTATCCGCTGCGGAGCGAGATTCGGATTACGGCGCGTTTTGGCCAGCGGCGCTCGTATAATGGCGGGCCTGTGTCCAGCTATCACAGCGGGCTGGACCTGGGCGCCGATGAGGGTGTGCCGGTGGTTGCACCAGCAGAGGGAAAGGTGGCGCTGGCTGAGGAATTGCAGGTCCGTGGTCAAGCCATCATCATCGACCACGGGTGGGGCGTATTTACCGGGTTCTGGCACCTATCGCGCATCGACGTGGAACCGGGCCAGATGGTGGAAGCCGGACAGTTCGTGGGGTTGGTGGGCAACACGGGGCTATCCACCGGCCCCCATCTCCATTGGGAGATGCAGGTGGGCAGTGTTCCGGTCGATCCGCTGCAATGGATCCAACAGGTCTTTCCCTAGCAGCTTGTCGGAGAGAAAACCACCGAGGCAAAACGCCGTCTATTTTGT
>CAYVLO010000360.1:0-3971 GCA_964452125.1 uncultured Anaerolineaceae bacterium
GCATGGCCAACGAGCGGACGACCTGCAACACGCGGTCCAGCGCCCGGCGCTCCTGGCCTTCGTGTATGGATTGGACCGTTAGGGCTCCTAGCGGAATGGTCACTGCGATGAGCAGGAGTATGGCGCCCAACATACTTCCTTGAAACACGCGAACCCGGGCCAACTGGCCGGGAATCGGACGGAAGCCAAGCCACAGAAAGACCAACCCGCCAGCAGCCGTGATGGCCACAATGTTCGTCAAGAAGAGGAGCGATGCGCCGCCCGCGATGCGGCCATCCCCCAGTGCCAGACCGATCCCGATGGTGGCTAGCGGTGGGACCAAAGCGGCAGCAATGGCCACTCCGGGCAAGGAGGTGGATACTTCCTTGCGGCTTAGGGCATAGGCGCCGGCAGCCCCCGAGGCCAGGGCCACGCCCAGATCGAGAAGGTTGGGCGTGGTGCGGTTCAGGATCTCGCTCTGGGGAGTGGGATTCGGCATCAGCCATCCCAGCAACACGCCCACGGCGACAGCCAGCAGCATGCCGCGCAGGGTCGCGCTGCCGGCCCGGCGCAGCAGTCGGAGGTCGCCACGCACAATGCCGAGACTCAGACCAAACATCGCGGCCATCAAGGGGGCCACGAGCATGGCGCCGATGATGACGGCCGGGCTGTTTTGCAGCAGCCCAAAGGTGGCGATGGCAGATGCCAGACCGATCATGATGAAAAAGTCGGCCTTGGGCTGGGCGCCCTCTCGGATCGACTTGTAGACTTTAATCTGTTCGTGAAGATCGAGTGTGGGTAGGGTTTGATACAGTTTGCCCCCAAGCCGGCGCAATCGGGTGCCTACACGCATCCCGGGGACGTGGCGCCGGGTGATGATGGCCGGAATCGGGCTGCGGGCGGCCACCGATTGGGGAATGTTGCCGAATAACACTCGATCCAAATAGCTTTCCTGGCTGGAGCCGATGAGCAATAGATCATAGTCTTTGCCGGCCTGGGCCAGGATGCCAGCGCGGACGCCCGATGCCTGAACCACCTCACCCCGGATGCGTGGCTCTTTGGACCACGGTGACAAAATCTCTTCCATCTGCTCGCGGCTGTAGGATAGCCCCATCTGGCCGTGCGTCGAGCGGGCTATGTACAATGCCGTGATTTCGGCCTCGGGCGCCAGAGCCAGCGCTAGCTCAAGGGCCAACCCGGCATTCGGGCCGCCAGAGACCGGCACCAGAATCCGTTTTGCAGTCGTGGGGTCGGTCAGTGGGGGTCTATCCGCGTCAAGGGACACGACAATGACGTCGCAGGGAGCGCGCTGGACCAGGGGATCCAGTGTTTGCCCGACCAGGTACCGCCCCTGTCCGGGCCTGCCACGCCAGCCCAGGACCAGCATATCGGTTGGCGCTTTGCGCACGGCCTCCAGGATTTCCTCAGCGGGATCGGCGCCGGCCCGGACCACGATCTCTATCGGCTTGTCGCTACATTCTTGCGGAACGGTCAGCCAGGCCGGACGTTCGCCCTGGGCCGTGACGGTCAGCAGTGTGACGTGACCATCGCGGGTGGAGGCCAGGGCGCAGCCGAGGGAGAGGAGCGGCTTGAGTTGGCTCTCGGCCCCTACGGCCACCAAAATGTGAAACTCGGTCGACTTTTCGTCTTTGGGCATTTGCGTCTTCCTGGGTGTCTCGAGCATAGTGTCTTCAAGGCATTGCGCAAAACCCCAGTTTTTCTGAATGGATGATCTTGCGCCGGTGAGCCTGGCGCTTTCACAGATAGGTTCCCGCTCTTGAGAGCGTGACCGGGACTTTTGCCCCGCATTATAGCATGATTCTGATTCGTTCGCAAGTTGTGTTGACCTTGGCTCATAGCCCTCGGGGATATCGGCTGTCTTGGCTGTTGCCTGCTGAACTGGCCAGGGCCTCCGAGAACTGTCAACTCTCGGCCTACGGTTCGGCCAAAAGCATCAGACCTCCGAGTTCTCCCAGAACTCGGAGGTCTGGAACGGTGTTCTTCTGATCTACTTGTGAGTGCAGGCTCTTTACGGTCTTACCACGCGCGAATGGTCAAGTCTGCGAACTCTTTGCCTGGCGGCTGCGGGTGCGCGCGGCTGCCTTCTGAGCGATTTGCAGGACGGCGGCGTAATGCGCCTCGTCACAGGGCACGACCATGAGCGGCCGCTTGCCCTTTTGCAGGGTGATCGTCCGGTTCCGCTCGTCGGCGATGACTGTATCCACGTTGTTCCAGGCCACATACTCTTCCTGGCGTGTTTGAGCCAGCAGGCCGGCGCCCGTGGCCGTGGGCCTTCCGGAGAAAATCAACAAAAAGTTGATGCTCCGGTTTTTCTTGGCCGTGCGACCGTGGGGCCGGCCGCCGATCCCCTCGTGGTTCAGGCGGAACTCGTACTCGTACCGTCCGCCATAGACGAGCAGGACGGCGATCAGCAGCAGGCCCAGGAAAATCCCCCCCGTAAGGAGAACGATTTGGCCCACTGCTCCCCATTCCTCGGCGCCCGATGGCCGCATGATCAGCAACAGGATGCAGGCCAGGACGACGAGGGGGATGAATAGGACCAGGCCCAACTGGGTCACCACGACCTTGTTCTGCAGGATCGACAGCGTGGCCACCCACTCCATGATCGCGGGTTCGTCGGCCGGCTCCGGGGCAGTCACTGCCGCCCCACATTGCTCGCAAAAACGGGCGTCGTCCTTGAGGGGGGCGCCACATTGCTTGCACCGGTGTACGTCTTCGGGCATATCGGTTCATCTCCTTTGGCGTTCGGCCTGCTCTGCCTGCCACGTCGGGTGAAATTCGGCTGACATTTCTAGCAGCCTGTCGGAGAGGGTTGTCATTCTGAGGAACGGAGGCGGCAAAGCCGCCGGAGCGACGAAGAATCTCGCCATTAGATCCCATTTGACAGCCGAAAAGCGAGATTCTTCGGCCCCTTCGGGGCCTCAGAATGACAAAATAGACGGCGTTTTGCCTCGGTGGTTTTCTCTCCGACAAGCTGCTAGGCGGAATTCTATCATGAACAGATGAAAGCGTCAAGGTGTGGCGAATAATGCGCTATCCCTATTTGGGTGGGCTTCCGAACGGCGAGTCGGCCAAGGCAGCGAGGCGCAAGCGGAAGGACGCCGTGTCCAGGATAGAAGGACTTGTCCGCAGATTCGCTTCGGCGCACCACACGCCGGCCTTTACACCGGCTGTGAGCAAGCTTTGGGCGATCCAAAGATCGGGCAAAAGGCGGGTGGGACAGATTTCGTCGATACTGCTGGATGCCTGGAGAAGCCTGTCACAGGCTCCTGCCAATCGGATCGGGATGTCGATGACCCGACTCCATGTCTGTTTGACGAGGGCGTCGTCGGCCGGTGAGCGCTGAAGCGCGAGCAATTCCCGATAGGCCTGCGTATCCTCGTCGGCTAGCTCGGTGAGGGCGGCTTGCTGTTCGCTGGCTATGGCCCACAAGGTTTCAAAGTGGCCTTGGGCCGACGCGGCGATGGTTGGCCGTTGCAGGGCGACACGCGCTACTTTGCGGAGCAAGGCGGCGCCCATAGCCGCCGATTGGGCAGCAGCGGCTGCCCCGCCAGGCACGGCGCGGTTGGTCAGGTCGAGCAAAAAAGTCTCCAGGTCCATGATCGGCTCCTGTGTGATGGTAGGGGAATGGCCTGGCCTTTCAGCGCAAGAGTCCTGCTTGATGGCGTTGGGCGCATCCAGGCAGCCCGGCTCCACGGGCCTCATCGTCGGCCATGCAGATCCGCAAAAGTCAACATAAAAACCGAGATACGAGGCAGCCTGGGGTTGGTTGATGTTGGCCGGGGTGGCATGGCCATCATTACATGTAGTGTCCACCCGCGGCTGCGGGAAAGACCTGACGGGCAGCGATCACCCGTCAGGTCTGGTAGCTTTATCTGTGGCCGATCCGCGCCTTAGGAGCGGTGGTCGAGAGCCGCATGGGCGGCTGCCAGGCGCGCTACCGGCACGCGGACGGGCGAGCAGCTCACATA
>CAYVLO010000361.1:0-3957 GCA_964452125.1 uncultured Anaerolineaceae bacterium
TGGCGGTCCTGGTTGGTCGCCGCGCATTGCCTCTCTCGGCGAGGAAATCGGCAGTGTGTGGGGCTCGTGTGGCGTTTCCAATGAGTGGGCGCCGCTCAAGGCTGTGTTGCTCCACTCCCCAGGCCCTGAAGTGGAAGCGGACGCCGACCCCGACCACCGCCAGTGGCTGGAAGCTATCGACATGGCCCGCGCGCAGAAACAGCACCATGACCTGGTGGAGGCCTATCGCCAGGCCGGGGTTCAGGTGCACATGGTCGATCCGGATGGGTTCCCTCCGCCCAATCTGATGTTTGTGGCGGATCTCTTTTTCATGACCGGGGAGGGCGCCATTCTTGGCCGTCCTGCTTCGACGGTGCGGGCCGGAGAGGAGCGGTGGGTGGCTCGCAAGCTGGCTGATCTGGGCGTACCGATCCTGCGCTCCGTGCGCGGCACGGGCGCCTTTGAAGGGGCCGACGCGCTATGGGTGGACCCCACCACCCTTCTGCTGGCTACCGGATTGCGCACAAATCCTGGGGGCGCTGCCCAGGTAGCTGGCCTTTTGCGCGAGATGGGGGTGGATGTTGTGGATGTGGGCCTGTCCTATGGTGCGATGCATCTGATGGGCCAGTTGCGGATTGTGGACCGCGATCTGGCTATCGCCTGGCCGGGGCGTGTGCCCTTTCGCGCTGTGGAGGCGCTGCGCGCCCGCGGGTTTGACGTCCTCATGGCGCCTGACGAACAGGAATCGCAGCAGGGCATGGCCCTGAATGTCGTGACATTGGGGCCGCGCAGGATTCTGATGGCTGCTGGCAATCCTATTACTCGGGCCTTTTTCGAGGAGGCGGGCATTGTCTGCCAGACGGTAGAAATCGACGAGCTGGTCAAGGCTGCCGGCGGCATCGCATGCCTGACGGGTGTATTGCAAAGGGAATAACCCAGGCGATGTCTTTGGCCTGCGCTGGGGGAGTGGGTCGATTGCGTGATGTGCTGGACCACGCAATCGACCCCCACAGGATAGGGCAGATGGGTGATCGCCTTTGGCGCCAGAAACCGAATTTTCGCAATGAGGTGTGAAGGGATCGGGCTATGGCATGATAAAGATTGCCCACCCAGGGAGCACCACGGCTGTTGCATTGTCCCTTGACCGAGCGCCAAGGGTCAGCAGACCTCCGAGTTCTCCAAGAACTCGGAGGTCTTGAGAAATACACCCGCCCGTCCGAAGGGCGCAGGATAGGGGTTGAGTTTTGGTCGGATTTACGATATAATCAAGTTGTTCGAGGTTGTTGGGGAGCGTTTCAAGATCGGTTGCCTGCACCGGCAGGCGGGAGGAAGCGATGCTACGGCGGTTTTTACTACTGATATTGGCAATAAATCTGTTGGCAGCGTGCAACGTGGGGGGCTCGCCGACGCCCGATCGGGTGGCTACCGAGGTCGCGGTGCAGCGGGCTGTAGCCGCCACCTTGACCGCTGAGGCGGTGCAGAACGCGCCCAGCCCGACCACGGCGCCCACGGATATCCCTCGACCCTCGCCGACGGACGCCCCTGTGCCCACATTCACGACGGTGCCTGCGGTGGAGCCCTCGAGCACATCCCAACCATCCCCATCGGCCACCGCTTTGCCGCCGGCCCCCACTCGGACACCGGTCCCCGGACCCACAGCGACGGCTATCGCCTGGCGGCCCGAGCCTTATGCCGTCGTCGGGGTTGCGAGCGATGACCGGCTCAACGTGCGCAGTGGCCCGGGGGTGAATTACCCCATCGTCGGCAGCATCCCGGCCCATGGCCTGGGGGTGCAGGTGGGCCAAAGCGGGCAGGAGGTAGCCGATGCCCTGTGGCTGCCGGTTTGGCACCAGGGGGTTTCCGGCTGGGCGAACAGCCACTATCTCGCCCTCCAGGTGGGCGCCGTCGATCCAGAGGTGGCGGCCCGCGCCGTGCAGATCATCATGGCTTTGAAAGCGCAGGATATGGCGGCCCTATCCAATTGGGTGCATCCCGACCAGGGAGTACGGTTTTCGCCCTATACCTTTGTCCGAGTGGAGGATCAGGTCTTTGGCCGCGCCGCAGTGGCTGGTCTCCCTTCCGACCCTACGGTCTATCTGTGGGGAGCCTTTGACGGTTCGGGCGAGCCGATCCAGTACACCTTTGTCCAATACTATCAGCGATTCGTCTACGATGTCGATTTTGCCCAGCCCGATGTGCTGGGGCTGGATCGCTTTGTCGGCTCGGGAAACACCATCAACAACATCCCAAGTTTTTTCCCTGGCTCGGTGACGGTGGAATACCATTTCGAGGGGTTCGATCCCTTGTACGGCGGGATGGATTGGCGCAGCCTGCGGCTGGTGCTCCAACAGCACGGGGGAGAGTGGCTGCTGGTGGGCATCGTCCACGACGAGTGGACCATCTGAGTAGAATGTAACCTCGCCCGGTCTCGCTGTCCTGCTCGCGGAAGCGGGTAGCCGTCTGGGCTTTCCCTCGGCCATGGGCGCATATCCGAGGGATTCATGGACCGTCCTCCTCGCAGAGCGACGGGTCCCTTGGAGACCGATCAGGCAGACCGCAAGAGATGATCCAAAAGGCCGGTCAACTCGGGGTTCTCGGCCAACTCGGCGCTGCGCAGTTCACGGGCTTTGGCCAGCAAGGCCAGGCTCTGGGCCGGTTTTTCGCCGGGCATCTGCACATCCTTCGATACCATCAGCCCGCCCAATAGCAAGGGCAGATAGAGGAACTCGGCGGGCAACGCACGACCCAATTCCACGCATTGGGCCACGTACTCGGCCACTGCGATCTGCTCCTCCTTTGTCCACGGCTCTTGCTGCCAGCGATGTCGTAATAACCCAAAAGTCAGCGAGCTGGCCAATCGGGTGAGCCGCGGGTAATCGGCTCGGGCCACCAGGTAGATCGGGTCGTCGGTGGATAGGTTGTGTCGATGGGCCAGTGCATAGGCCGGCACGAGAAGGGCGTCCTGGCGTTCGGGCTTGCTGAGGAAATATTCGGCAGCATAGGTCAAGATCTTGGCGAGGTAAATGGCTTCGCCGATTTGCAGCGTCAGGCCTGCCTGCCCAAATCGGATCTTGCTTTCGTCCAAAAGGGTCGAGAAAAGAGATGTACGCTGGAGTTTGGGCAAGAGGAAGAGGCGCTGGTCGTTGACCTGCTGGCGGGCCTTGCCCTGGATCCTCAACTCGTCGATGGTCCAGTGGGAAAGAAAGGTAGGCGTCAGATCGGGCGAGGGATCGGGTTGGGGCGAACCTTTGACCCAAAGCTCGAGTTTTTGTTCGGGTTGGGTATGGGCTACATAGCCCAGACCTACTGAGGACGCCAGGCTCAGACCCGTGGTAAAGCTGAGAAGTGTGTCCCCCAGGCGGTCTTGGCCCTTTTGGCTGCGGATGTATCGCCCCCGCGTTTCAAAGGAACTGCTGAGAAGGAGGCGAATTGGGTAGGCGCCAGGAGCGAGATGGGGGTCGCTGCCGATGGGGATGCTCACTGTACCCACCTCGGCAGGTTCGAGGGGCACGTCGGTGCGTTGCTGAAGTATCGAAAGCCCTGGCTGATGGGAATTCGAAAGGGGGATCTGCAGGGCCACCTTCACTGGCACATCCCAGCAGCTTTGCAGCCAGACGCGAACTGCGGTGGTCTGGCCCGGGGCGATGGTGGAGGGCTCGAGGGCCGCCAGATAGTGAACACCGTTGACTTCGAACCGCTGCCGCGCTTCGGACAGGTCGCCCAATACGTCAGGATATTCTGCGCTCATGAGTCTCACCTGCTCCGGGCCAGCCGGGTGATTCAAGGCGTCAAACGGGCAGGAACCTCCAGCTTACCCCCTGTTTTGCCCATTATACCATAGAATCGTGCGAAAGAATAGAGGGAATTGGGTGGGGTTTAGGGTGACCGCATTTGGACTAACGGAGTTTGGTAAGGTGAACTTGGCTGAGCATTTCGTGCTGAAAAGTCCCAATTTTGGAGTGCGCAAGCTTGCTTGCG
>CAYVLO010000362.1:0-3948 GCA_964452125.1 uncultured Anaerolineaceae bacterium
CAGCCCGCCTACCACCTTGGGTGTATTCTCGACGGTAAACTGCTGATCGCCGGGATTGATCCGCTCGGGCGAGAACGCCAGACAAAAGTCCAAACCGGCCTCGAGTCCCGATGCTTCCAGAATCGGCAGTACAACCTCTTCGGTGGTGCCGGGATAGGTGGTGCTTTGCAGAATCACCATCTGTCCCTGGCGCAGATGGAGGGAAATGCTCCGGGTTGCCTGTTCGATATAGCCCAGGTCAGGGGCCTTCATGGCGTCAAAGGGAGTCGGTACGCAGATAAAGATGGCGTCGGCCTTGGCTATCATGTCATACTCGGATGCGGCCGACAATCGTCCGGCGGCGACCATGGCATTCACGTCGGCCGATGCAACGTCCTGAATATAACTCTCGCCCCGGAGCAGGGTCTGTACTTTGGCCTCGTCCAGGTCGATGCCAGACACCGAATACCCGGCCCGGGCAAACCCGACCGCCAGGGGCAACCCCACATAGCCCAACCCAATCACGGCGATCTGGGCCGATTGGTCTGCGATCTTGGCCGCCAGTGTGTCCATCATGCTTTGTGTCTCCTTGTCAAGAATGTGCCCCGCGTCTCTTTGCCAGCATAGTCCACCTGCTCCAATCGCCAAAGGGCGACGACCGCAGCCAGGGCCACAGCGCCACCGACGACATAGCCCTCGACGATGCTGGCCCGGGTGATGAACAGGGCGACTACCCCCAACCCGGCGCAGATTAGATAGCAGATCAGCACCGCCTCGCGTTTGGTATAGCCCAGGGCCACCAGTCGGTGCGACAAATGGTCCTTGCCGGGCGTAGTGAGGGGGTTCAATCGGCGGCGAAGGCGAGAGATAATGACCAGCGTTGTATCAAACAAGGGCAGCCCCAGGATCAGGACCGGCACCATCCAGGTGACGATCTGCAAGCCTGTGGGGAACCGCAATTTGATGGCCACCGCCGACAGGATAAACCCCAGGAACAGACTTCCAGCGTCGCCCATAAAGATACTTGCCGGGTTCAAGTTATAGACCAGAAACCCAATGCAGGCCCCCAGCAGCGCGGCCGACAGAGCTCCCACCAGATACTGGTTGTTCATTGTGGCCAGCAACAGGAAATAGGTGGCGGCCGCAGCCCCTACTCCTCCCGACAGCCCGTCCATATTGTCCAATAAGTTCATGGCATTGGTGATGACCACGACCCAGCCCAGGGTGAGGGCGATGTTGAGGGCTTCCCAGGGAAAGGTCCCCACGTATACCCCGCTCACCACGAGGATCGAGGCAGCGGCGAATTGTCCAATCAGCTTGAGCAGGGGGCTTATGCCGTTCCGGTCATCCCATAGGCCCAGAAACGACATCAGGCTGGCGCCCACCAGAATACCGATCAATTCGTTCAGCCGAAATCGGTTGCCGAAAATGAGCAAGGCCGCGATAAAGGCCCCATAGATGGCCACGCCTCCCATCAGCGGTACCGGGTCTACATGGATTTTGCGGGCGTTGGGCCGATCGATGATACCAAGACGGATCGCCAGGCGGCGCACCACCGGCGTGCCGCTAATGGCCATCGCCAGAGCGCTGGCAAAGATGAGGAGGAAGGTCGTCACATTGCTGCCGCTCAAACCGCTCATGGCTCTGTGATTTCCACCGAAAGGATCCGGTCGCCCACAGCGATCTGTTGAGCCACCTCCTGCCCCTGGACTACGTAGCCGAACACGGTATAGCCGCCGTCCAACTGGTGGATCGGGACCAGGCAGATGTAGAACTGGCTGCCCGACGATGCCCGTTGCGGGTTGACCTGATCGGCGGTGCGCGCCATGGCGATGGCGCCGGTGTCGTGGGGCAATCCGATCTCGGCGGGCACGGTATAGCCCGATCCGCCACGCCCCGTACCGGTGGGGTCGCCGCCCTGGATCAACTGAAATCCCGTCGAATTCTCCACACGATGGAAGGTCAGCCCATCGTAGAACCCCTCGCGCGCCAGATACACAAAGTTGTTGACCGTCTGCGGCGCCTCGGCGGCTGCCAGATCGATCACAATGTCGCCCTTTTCGGTCACCAGTGTGGCCCGGTAGGTTTTGGTCGGATCGATGCTCATGGGCGGGGGGGCGTTGTACATGCCGTCGCGTTGAGCGGGGGCCAAGTCGCCGGCCCGCTGGCCCGTGCCAGGGGTCTCGGAGCCCTCCTCTTGTAGGCCCTGTAACTGCGCCAGGAAAGTCGCCAGGGCTTCGCGTTCTTCGTCGGGCGCCAGGGCCAGGGCTTTTTCGGCCGCGGCGATGGTTTTTTCGACGTCCCCCTTTTGCTGGTACAGCAGGGCCAGGTTCTTGTAGCTGGTATAGTCCTCAGGGATGAGGCTCAGGACGGCCAGGTTTTCGGTGATCGCCTCGTCAATTCTGCCCTGCCGGGCATAGACGTAGGCCAGCGCGCCGTGGGCCAGGCTGTGGTTGGGCGCCAGATCCAACACCTGTCGGAAGCTGATTTCGGCATTGGCCCAATCCTCGGCATCCATGTAGCTCTGCCCCTGCGAGAGCAGGGTCTGGACCAGAGCCGCGTCCTCCGACGTCTCGCCCTTGGTCTGTTGGAGCTGAGCCAGGAAGGCCCGGAGGGCCTGCTTCTCAGCCTCAGGCGCCGGTTCCAGGGCCTGAGTGGCCTCGACGAGGGCCTCATCGATGCGGCCCATTTGTTGGTAGAGGATGGCCAGGTTCTTGCGGTCGTTATATTCCCGCGGCGCCAGGCTGACCGCGTCGCGGTATGCCTCCAGGGCGGCTTCCATATCACCCATCTGTGAATACACGTAGCCCAGAGCGCTAAAGGCGTCGGCGGCCTTGGGCGTCAGCTCGACCGTCTTTTGGTACGATTCGGCGGCCTGCTCCCACTGTTTCTGCTGCATGTAGAACTCGCCCAGCAGGCGATAGGTCTGGGCATACTTTTCGTCCAGCGCCAGCGAGTGGTTGTACATGTCCAGGGCGCGTTCGGCATCGCCCAGGATATAATAGGTCTGTCCCAATTCATTCCACAGTTGGGCGTTGTGAGGGCTCAGGTTGGTGGCATCGGCATAATAGTCCAGGGCTTTGTTCAGATAGTCACTTCGTTGCTCGCCGCTGCTCAGGCTGCCCCAGGTTCGATACAGCCGGGCCAGGTTGGCCGAGTGATCGGTGTTGAGGGGTGCGATGGCTCGAGCCTGGAGCAAAGCCTTTTCGCTTTCTTGCAGCCAGGTTTGTCGATCCGAACCCTGACTGGCCCTACCCTTTTCCAGATACGCCCTCCCCAGGAACAGATAATAGAAATCCTGATCCTTGGCCATATCGATGGCCTGTTCGTAGAAAAAGATCGCGCCATCCCATTGCTGGGCATTTTCTGAACTCAGCCCCTGTTTATACAGAATGTCGGCGCGGACCAGGCTCACGTTGGTGGTCCAGATCAACAGGCCGGTCAGGATTGGCAGGGCGATAGCCAGGGCCGCCACGCCGATATCGGCCATCTGACCGGTCCACCGGAAGGGTTTGAACGTGCGACGGAAAGCCGTGGTCAACGTCCAGGCCAGGAGGATCACCATCAGTCCGATAAAGACATAGTAGAACGTGATGGTGTGGGTCAAAGGGTTGGGGGCATCCGGGCTGGCAATGGTCACCGGTTTGAGGCGGATGGCGTGCAGGATGCCAAAGGCCAGCGCGCCCAGGAAGGAAAGGAGAGCCAGAATTCCGGTGGCCGATAGCCATTCGGCCGGCTGACGGCCTTCCGCTTCAGGCCGTGTGGCCAGATCTCCAAGGCCGACCAGCGCGATCATGGCCCAGGTAACGGCCATGAGCACGAGCATGACAGGCGAGGCCTCGCCCCTTTTCTGGGTCAGCGATTGCCAGATGGTAGCCAGAACACCCGGATCGCCATCTTGGATGGTGACAAAATCAAAGAGCATAGTACCCAGGATGAGTACCGCCAGGATGGTCAAGACCAGGATCG
>CAYVLO010000363.1:0-3942 GCA_964452125.1 uncultured Anaerolineaceae bacterium
GCCTCCGCTCCTCAGAATGACAACCCTCTCCGACAGGCTGCTAGGTCGACGTACGATGTCATCGTCATCGGAGCCGGCAGCGTGGGCGCGCCCACGGCCTTCTCCCTGGCCCAGGCCGGCCTGCGCACGTTGGTCCTCGACCAATACCCCAGTGTGGGCCAGGGTTCGAACAAGAGCGCCATCGGCGGCATCCGCGCCACCCACTCGGATCCGGCCAAGATCCGCCTCAGCCTGCGGAGCATCGAGATCTTTTCGAGCTGGAAGGAGCAGTACGGCGACGAGATCGAATGGTATCGGGGCGGTTATTCCTTCGTGGCCTATCGTCCGGAGGAGGAAACGGTCCTCAAAGATCTGCTCAAGATCCAGCACTCCCTGGGCCTTGGCATCGAGTGGCTGGACGCCCAGTCATTACTCGGCCTGATCCCCGGCCTCAACCCCCATGAGCTGATAGGCGGCACCTTGGCGCCCGACGACGGCAACGCCTCGCCGCTGTTGGCCATCCACGCCTTTTACCGCCATGCGCAGCGACTGGGCGCCGAGTTCCGCTTTGGCGAAACGGTGCTGGGACTGGATGTGCAAGGCGGGCGCATCCAGGGCGTCACCACCAACCGGGGGCGCTATCACGCTCCGGTCGTCATCAATGCCGCTGGCTCTTGGGCCAAGAAGGTCAGCCAGATGGTAGGGGTAGACATCCCGGTCCAACCCGATGCGCACGAAGCCGCCGTCACCGAGCCGGTGGCTCGCTTTCTCCACCCCATGGTGGTCGACATTCGGCCCATGCCCGGCTCGGCCAATTTCTACTTCTATCAGCACTTTACCGGGCAGGTTCTGTTCTGCATCACGCCCAGCCCCAGCATCTGGGGATTCGACCGGCGCGAAACCAGCGCCTTTCTGCCCATGGTCGCCCAACGAATGGTGACGGTGATGCCCCAACTCAAGAACCTCCGGGTGCGGCGCACCTGGCGAGGGCTCTATCCCATGACGCCCGATGGATTCCCCATCGTCGGATGGGCAAAAGAGGTGGAGGGGTTTGTACAGGCAGCCGGCCTGTGTGGGCAGGGCTTTATGCTGGGGCCTGGCTTGGGGGAACTGCTGGCGCGCCTCGTGACCGACAGCCTGGAACCGGAGGACGGGGAGGTCTTGGCGCAATTGTCCCCCTACCGCGACTTTGTGGGGCAGGAGCTGCTGAAATGATCCAAGGGCGCGACACACTATTGTCCCGCCCTCAGGGCGCCAGGAGGCGGCCGCAGGTGGGACAAAAGTGCAGCCCTTCGCCCCGCTGCACAGCCCGAGAGAGCCCCGTAGGGACATCAACTCGACAGAATTGGCAAACGTCCTTTTTGAGCTGAGCCACCACAACACCCCCCAAATCGGCCTTTAGTTCATCGTAAAGGGCCAATTCGCGGCTGCCGATGCGCGAACGTTGGTCGGATCGCTCGTCTTCCAACTCGCGCAAACGGGTCTCCAGGTTCTCCTTTTCTGCCAACAGGGACGACTGGTCGGCGCGCCACGAGGCCTCGAGCTGACTGAGGCGCGTGCGCCGCTCCTCCAGTTCTGCTTCGGCGGCCTCGATAGCGATCATCAGGTCCAACTGACCATCCTCGAGTTCAGAGCGCCGGCGGCGAAAAGCGGCCGCTTCCTCTTGCAGGCTGGCAAGTTCCTTGGGGCTCCGGACCTTGGAACCATACAGGCGATCCTGATTCTTTTTCAGCTTGTCGTTCACAGCGGCAATGTCCAGCTCTCGAACGCGCATCTTGCTTCTCAAATCGTCCAATGCCTTTTCCGCCTCGGTTACTGCCTTGCGGGCCGAGAGCAGTTCATCCGTATCCCCCAGTTGGGAAAGCACGTCGGCGAGCTGTTGATTCCTCTCCTGCCACTCGCTGTCTATGGATTGTAGATGATAGAGAAGCTTGACCTCATTCATATCCCATCCTCCATAATGCCGCCAACGCCCCGAACAAAAAAGAGGGCCTGCTGCACAACGCAGTAGGCCCTCCACAGCTCTGAGCAGAGCTGCGGCTCGATTCGTGTCCTAGAATGCTCGAACCTGCATGGATGCCGACCTGCACGTACCCTATCCCCAATCGTTCCCGCCTGTTTCTCAACGACGGCCATTATACCACAGCCCCCGAAAGACAACAAATCCCAGCAATGGGTCCAGCTCTCGGGCATGTATTTCAGATTCGTCGGTGAGTTCGTTACGCCCCTTGGGCGGTGAGTAGCCCTTCTCTGGAGTGCGGCAGCTTGCTGCCGCAAAGTCACTGCGCAAGCAAGCGTCTTGGCGCTTTGCGCCAGGCGCGCAATCCAAAAAGCCAAAATGCTCGATTGCGGCCTTTTTCGTCGCGTTCGAGATAATGTCAAATAGACATCGAGCGTCGAACGATCCGGGTTCGCGTTATGTAATCAACCAATAGGAAATACACCCAGCGCTCGGGCATGTCTGGCAATCAGTGAAACGGGCCGGGGAATTCCCGGCCCAGTTGATTTGCACTGCTCTCTGATCGCGGCTATAATCAGCGCTAACCCAGAATCTGGATGGTTCGGTTTGGAAACTCATGCAATCGTCGTACCCACCTACAACGAGCGCGAGAACATTGCCCTGTTGGTCGAGAGCATTGCTGGACTCGGATTAAGCTCGCATCTGATCGTCGTGGACGACAACTCGCCCGACGGCACCGGTCAGGTCCTTGATGAGCTGGCCCTGGAATTTCCCACTCTCGAGGTAATTCACCGCCCAGGGAAACTTGGGTTGGGGACCGCTCATATCGCCGGGATCAAGCTGGCCTTGGCCCAGGGCGCGGGCCAGATCGTGACCATGGACGCCGATTTCTCCCATCACCCACGCTACATCCCGGATATCCTGGCCGGCCTGAACCAGTATGACGTGGTGATCGGCTCCCGCTATGTGCCAGGCGGCGACACGCGATACTGCACCGCCCCACGCAAGGCCCTGAGCCGCGGCGCCAACCTGTTCGCCCGCACCGTGCTTGGCCTGCAAGCGGGGGATGCCACGGCTGGTTTTCGCGGCTATCGGCGGGCCGTACTGGAATCGATCGAACTGGACGCCATCGTATCCGACGGGTACTCGTTTCTCATCGAGATGCTCTATCGGTGCCAGCGTCAAGGATGGCAGGTTGGCGAGGTACCTATTGTTTTTGAGAACCGCCAGCGAGGCGCCTCCAAAATTTCCAAAACTGAGATCTTGAAGGCATTTCACACGGTGGGGCGTTTGGGGTGGGAGCGCGCTTTTTGCCGTCAGAATGCCATCCGCGGCTAAAACACTCGGAATCTCGCTGACAGTACCGGTGAGTCGCTCGTGATAGATCCAAGTTCAGGTCCATAGCATCCGAGGCAGCTCGATGATCCGTTCACAATGGCGTTGGCTTTTCACGGTACTCTCGATCTTGCTTTGGGTTGCCCTCGTCTACGCCGGTTATTATGTCGTGCATCGGCCGGTAGATGCCACGACCCTGCGCGCACTGGCCAACGGGATAGCCGACATCCTCACCTGGCTGGGGCTCATGCTGGTAGCCACAGCTCTGGGCTCTCGGCTGACACGAACATTGGCGTATCATTCCCTCCTCGAACGGCTTGCCTTCTCGTCCGGGTTGGGGCTGGCCCTCGTGTCGCTGCTGACCCTGGTCCTCAGCCTGGTCGGCCTTCTTTATGGCATTGTCTTGTGGGCGCTGCTGCTGGGAGGTGGTCTGGCGCTGTGGCCAGAAATCCGCCGATTGCGGGCCGCCCTGCGTGAGAGGCCCCGGGGCCCTGCCCTCGACCGCTGGTCCCGTTTCCTCCTCGGCTTTGTGATTCTGTCTCTTGTGTTGGTCTTCCTTCTGGCTCTGGCGCCACCCGCCGAGTGGGACGCGCTGACCTATCATCTGGTCGGACCTGCCCGCTATCTGGCGGCCCATCGACTAACCTACGAATTCGACAACTACTATC
>CAYVLO010000364.1:0-3938 GCA_964452125.1 uncultured Anaerolineaceae bacterium
GCATGCGATAGTAGCGCGTCATCAGATCTTCGACGGCGGCGGTCATGGCGTGGCCCAAGTGCAGGGCGCCGGTGACGTTGGGCGGCGGCATGGTGATGCACCAGGCGGGTCGAGTGGGATCGGCCAGCCCGGTCTCGAGCCCGTTTTCTGGCTTGAAAAAGCCCCTCGATTCCCACCACTCGTACAGGCGTTTCTCGGTGGTGTGGGGATCGTAGGTTTTCTCCATTTCGATTCTCTGTTTTTCACTCATCGGTAGCTCATCCTTTCCTTTCGATTAGAAGTCAAGAGAATAGGTCCGCGGTCAACAGGAACGTCGGCTTGATCCACGTCTCTCACCTCCCTTCCCGAGGCAGGATGAGCCTCCTACAGCCCATGGCTTCGTCCATCCTGATCTCCTGGGTTTGTCAGATGGGGGCAGCGGCCCTTGTCCAGTTCGTCGCGGCCTCGCCCCCCTGTTTCACAGCAAGACCCCTTTCATCCACAAGGACGAAAGGGGTCATCTTTCGCGGTACCACCTTGCTTGGCAGCGCGCCGCACGGAGCGGTGCCTGCCCACTCTTGGGCGATAACGGGCCTTCCCGGATAGGCTTACGGCGCCCCGACGACCGGGGAACTATCGGCCCATCGACTCCCAGGCGACCTTTGGCGGATGGCTGCTGTGGGGGGCTTGCAGCCGGCGACCCCCCTCTCTGCCAGGCAACGCGCCCGCTCACCAGGGCCCGTCCGCCTACTCCTCCTGTTCACCGTCGTTCAACATGCTATAGGCGCGCCTGCCGGGCAGGCCTCGCATTCTGGTCGGCATTATAGCCCATTTTCACGATGCTGTCAAGTGGGTTTGACAGATGCCTGTGCCTGGATTATAATCATTTCGTTTGTTCGCTAGGTATTGCACACAGGTTGAGGCCATGGGTTGATGCGTTGCTCGGGCGGTGTGTGGCCTGCATCAAGAACTGGTTAGGAACGAGTCGGGGGGAACTACACGGGAAACATGAAAAGCAAGAACACCGTTCTATTTGTGGCGATATTGATCGTGGCTTTGATTGTGGCCTATATCGATCTTCCCAACAATCCCGGGATTCACCTGAAGGTTGGGTCACTCCAGATCGATCACGATTTTGCGATCCGGCAAGGGCTGGACCTGCAAGGTGGGCTCCAGGTGTTGTTGGAGGCGGACCTGCCTGAGGGCGAGACGCCCGAACCAGGGGCCCTGGATGTGTCGGCTACCATCATCGGCAATCGGGTCAACGCCTTGGGGGTGGTCGAACCGTTGGTCCAGACGCAGGGAGATCGGCGCATCATCGTCGAACTGCCGGGCATCCAGGACCCAGAAATGGCCATTGCCACCATCAAGGAAACTGGCTTGCTCGAATTTGTGGATGCGGGCGACTATTACCTGCCCGCCACAACGATGGTGCAAACCAGTTATCCCCAGCTCTGGTCCCAGGGCGCCCAAACCCAGTTGGTCGATCCAGGCGCCTCCGAGGCGCCGACGCTCGAGGGCGTGACCGATACGGAGACGATCACGTCTGCCCTGGCGGTTACCGACCGGGTGTTTGCCACCGTCTTGACCGGCGCCCATCTCACGTCGGCTGCGGTGCAGCGCAACGATCAGACGGGCGAGTTTCTGATCGCCTTTGAACTCAATGACGAAGGTGGCAAGATCTTTGAGGAGTTCACCGGCAGGAACGTGAACAAGTTCCTGTCGATTGTCCTGGACAAGGAAGTGATTTCCAGCCCGGTGATCCAAAGCCAGATTTCGGGGGGGCAGGGTGTGATTCAAGGCACCTTTACCCTGGAAGAGGCGCAGCAACTGGTCGTGCAACTCCGGTATGGCGCTTTGCCCCTGCCTTTGCGGGTAGAAACCACCCGCGGCGTCGGTGCCACCCTCGGTCAGGACTCGGTCCAGCGCAGCATTCGGGCCGGCGTCGTGGGCCTGAGCATCGTCCTTTTGTTCATGCTGGTCTACTATCGGGTGCCCGGCTTGCTGGCCGATCTGGCCCTCATTTTCTATGGCCTGCTGAACCTGGCTGTGTACAAGGTGGGCTGGCCCGTGCTGCTCCTCATCAGCGTGCTGCTCCTGGTCAGCTATTTGGTCGAACGAAAGGATACCTGGCCTCTGGCTCTGGGGGGCGGGCTGGTGCTAGCAACTTTGTTCCTGGCTGTAGCAGGATTTGTCGGCGTCACGCTGACGCTGCCGGCCATCACCGGCTTTATCCTATCGACCGGCATGGCCGTCGACGCCAACATTCTGGTCTTTGAGAGGATGAAAGAGGAACTCCGCGCCGGAAAGAGCCTGGGTTGGGCCGCCGAAGCCGGCTTTAGCCGGGCCTGGACCTCGATCCGCGACTCGAATATCTCGACCCTGATCACCTGCGCCATCCTCTACTACTTTGGCTCCACCTTTGGCGCGGGCGCCGTGCGAGGGTTTGCCATCACCTTGGCGCTGGGTGTGGTCATCAACATGTTCACCGCCATCACCGTGACCCGGACCTTTATGCGGTTGGCCTTTGAATGGGTGGGCGACAAGCTCCAAGTGAACAAGTTTCTGCTGGGCGCATAGCCGGGTTTGGTGAGGGGGAGGATCGGTTCATGTTCAACATTGTAGAGAAACGACACTGGTACTTTTTGCTTTCGGCTCTGATTATCATTCCCGGCCTGGCCGTGATGATCTATTCGATTGCCATGTTTGGCTCGCCGGTCAAGCTCGGGATCGACTTTACCGGCGGCGCGCTGCTGGAGCTGCACTTTGATCGGGAAATCCAGCCTTCTGACGTGCGGCAGGTCTTTGACGACAACGGCTTTACCGGAAGCACGGTGCAGACGACGGTCGACGATCAAACGGTGCTGATCCGGACCAAGCCCATGGAGTCGCAGGAAAAAGAGGCGGTAGTCGACGTCCTGAGGGGTCAATATGGCCAGGTGGAGGAACTGCGCTTTGAATCGGTGGGCCCGGCCGTGGGCGCCGAGGTGACGCGCACAGCCACCGTCGCCGTGGGTGTTGCCGCGCTGTTTATCCTGGGGTTCATCATTTTTGCCTTTCGCAAGGTGCCCAATGCCTTCCGCTATGGGGTGTGCGCCATTGCGGCGATGATTCACGATATTTTGGTCACGGTGGGCCTCTTTTCGGCGGCGGGCCTGGTGCTGGGCTGGGAGGCCGACGCCCTGTTTCTGACGGCCCTGCTGACGGTGATTGGCTTTAGTGTGCAGGACACCATCGTCGTGTTTGATCGCATCCGTGAGAATATTCCCAAACGGCGCGGCGAGTCGTTCGAGACCATCGTAAACCGCAGCCTCCTGGAGACGATCCACCGTTCTCTGGCTACTCAATTGAACGCCACCTTTGTGCTGATCGCCTTGCTGTTTTTCGGCGGGGCCACGGTCAAGCAGTTCGTCGCCGTGCTGCTGGTCGGCCTTTTGTCGGGGACCTACTCGTCGATCTTTAACGCCGTGCCGTTGCTGGTCGTCTGGGAAACGCGCAAGCTGGTGGGCCGCCCTAAAGAGTCGGCAGCCTGAACCTGTTGTGTTCGTTCGGTAGGCCAAACGGGGAGGGACTCGTATGGAAGCCATCTACCTGGATCGCCCACTGAATTTTGCTCACCGGGGCGCCTGCAAGGGGGCCCCGGAGAATACGCTGGCGGCGTTCCAGGCAGCGGTGCCATTGGGCGCCGAGGGCATCGAGTTCGACGTCCAGTTCTCCAAAGACAAGGAACTGGTCGTCATCCACGATTTTGTTCTGCAAACCAAGACCAATGGATTGGGCCCGGTGCGGGCCAAGACGCTGGCCGAACTGAAAGAGTTGGATGCGGGCGCGTCTTTTAGCGAGGATTTCGCTGGGGAGCCCATCCCAACGCTGCAAGAGGTATTCGATGCGGTCGGCGATGCGCTCTTGCTCAACATCGAACTCAAATCCCAGAGCCTGTACGGCGAAGGGTTGGCCGA
>CAYVLO010000365.1:0-3937 GCA_964452125.1 uncultured Anaerolineaceae bacterium
ACCACCCAAAGGGCGTAACGAAGTCACCCAGAAAGTTGAAATACACCCGTCGGACCGGCGGCGAGCCAATCAAACCACCTTTGCGTTTCAAGGCGGGCAATGGTATAATGGCGATGATAGGGGAATTTAGGAGGCGAAAAATGAGGGCCGAGTTCTCTGAATTTTCGTACGGTTTTGCCCTTTCCTACGAGATCATGAGCGCGCTTTTGCCCCAAGTCGTCAGCGAGCCGCTCTTTCCCTCCTTTGTGAGTGACGACGATTTTGAATCGAGCATCGAACACGGGTGGCCGATCTTTCTCCGCTTCAAACTGGCCGAGTATATGAAAATGCCGCGGGCGCGGCACTGGTCCGATTATGACCATCCCTTCTTTCGCCTGGCGCTCCCCAATCGGAAACATTCGAACCAACACAATCTGCTGCGCGCCCTGGCCCAGCGCGAGCCTGAAGTCTATTACGCCGCGCCGATGTTCTATCGCCAGCTCGAGTTTAACCAGGCGTTCCTGGCAAACAGAATCCTGGAACAAAGCGTGTTCATCCCCCTGCAAGCGTTGCCCGACCTCACCGACGACAGAGACCACCACCTCACCTTTTGCCAGGGCGAACCGGGGGTTCGCTGGCACTCCCAGACAGGGCAGCACCTCGAGGTCTCGAAATCAGGCAAAAAGTGGCTGGCGCAGGTCAAGGAGCGGGCCGCTGCCCCGCGCGAATTGGGCTTGCCCTATTTTGTCGAGCTGCGGAGCGCCCTGATCGAGATGGTCAAACAACGCACCCTTCAACCCGATCTGTTCCTGCTCGACTTGCCTTTCGACTTGGAGAACGCGTCCCCTCGCGTGGTTTTCCGCGACCTGCGCTATCTGTTGGTGACCTATTTCGGAGTCGAAACCATCGTCCTGCACCCCAGAGCATAAGCAGGGCGGCCAGCCGGTCCCGGTCTTTGCTTCCGGTCTCATTGTACCATTCCGCACACGGCTTCCATACCCTCGGCAGCCTCAAGACCCCCGCCTTCCGGGCACTCGCCCTGCCTAATTACATGCCGATGGTCCAAACTACAAGATCCAGCGAGTAACATTGCCCCCTCCTCCGATCCCCTTTTGCCTTTTGACCGAGCCTGGGGTATAATCCCCCGACAGGGAGGGAGAGGAGTATGCGCGTCCATCTGCGAGGGTCTTGAGACCCCCTTCCCCTAGAACGGAGCCTCCATGAGTCGAATCTATGTGGCCCTGGATCTGGAAACCACGGGCCTCGATACCCAGCGCGACGCGATCATCGAGATCGGCGCCGTCCGCTTTCGCACCGCCCACGACGGCGCCTTGATCAGATCTGAAGAGATGGAGCGATGGCAAACCCTGGTCAATCCAGGGCAACCCCTCCCCATCCAGATCCAGCAACTGACCGGCATTTCGGACCGAGAGCTTGCGCGCGCGCCCCGGTTTTCCCAGGTAATCAACGATCTGGCGCGCTTTGTTGGGCGCCATCCCATCGTAGGGCACAATATCAGCTTCGACCTCAGCTTCCTGCGCAATCACGACGCCCCCTTTTCCAACCCGGCCATCGACACCTTCGAACTCGCGAGCGTCCTGTTGCCCCATGCCGCGCGCTATAGCCTGGCCAAATTGGGGGAGACTCTGGGGATCTCGAATCTTGCCCCTCACCGGGCGCTGGACGATGCCCTGGCAACCCGCGATCTATTCATCGCCTTGTTGGAAGTGGCCTCCCAACTGCCCCTTTCGGTTCTGCAAGAGATCAACCGCCTGTCCAAGGGGGTGAACTGGGCTTTAGGGGAGGTGTTTCGCGATGTCGAGCGTGGTCTGTCACGAACGGCCTTTCGGGGCGGCATCGGCCAGCAGTTGGCCGCCCAGCTCCAACAAGACGGAGACGAACTCGGTCCCCTCTTTTCCACCGAACCTGATGACGAAGACGAGCTGATACCCGCTGCCACACCGCGCGCCGTGAATGTGCGCGAGTTGGCCGCCATGCTGGAAGAAAACGGCCTGTTTGCCCAAAGCTTTCCGGCCTTTGAACATCGAGCCCAACAGGTGGAAATGCTGGAGGTAGTTGGTCAAGCGCTCAACGAGGGCCAACACTTGATGGTCGAAGCGGGAACGGGCACCGGGAAAAGCATCGCCTACCTGCTGCCAGCCGCGGCCTTTGCCCAACTCAACAGCGAGCGCGTCGTTATCTCGACCAATACCATCAACCTGCAGGACCAGCTCTTTCTAAAGGACATCCCCGATCTGCAAAAGATCCTGCCCTTCCAGTTCCGAGCAGCGCTCCTCAAAGGCCGGAGCAATTATCTGTGCCAGCGGCGCCTGGGCGTTCTGCGTAACATCGGCGTGAGTTCGGCCGATGAAATGCGCATGCTGGCCAAAATCCTGGTCTGGCTGCCCAGCACGCAAACCGGCGAACATGGTGAGCTCTTTATGCCCGATCCGGCCGAACAAGCCCTATGGTCCAAAGTCTCGGCCGAGAGCGAAACCTGCACCCAGGATCGATGCCGCTTTCGAGAGCGAGGACGCTGTTTCTTTTATCGAGCCCGGCGCGCAGCCGAGCGTGCCCACCTGATCATCGTCAACCACGCGCTGTTGCTCTCTGACGTGGCAGTCGACAATCGCGTCCTGCCCGAATACCGGTATCTCATCATCGACGAAGCTCATCACCTGGAAAGCAACGTGACCCGCCAACTGAGCTTTGAGGCCGATCAGCAAGCCATCGAACGGATCCTCAACGAGCTGGCCCGCCCCGTGGGCGTCGGGCGCAGTACCGGCTTTCTCAACGATCTCTTGAATCGCTGTCGGGGCGCCCTTCCGCCCCAACAATGGGCCCCCCTGGAAAAGCATGTGGGGCAGCTCCAGCGGGACATTGAAGCCGCCATAAGCGGCACCTATGCCTTTTTCTCCATCCTCGACGGCTTTTTGCGCGAACATGCATCGAACAAGGGCGACTATGACCAACGGTTGCGCTTGACCAGCGGCCTTCGTGTCCAGCCCGCCTGGACCGAGGTCGAGATTGCCTGGGAGAATCTGTCGGTATTGCTCCATCCCGTGATCCTCCACCTGGAGCAGCTTTGCGGTGGGCTGGGCGAACTGGACGGATTCGGCATCGAGGATCTGGACGGAATGGCGCAGGATTGCAAGGGGTATGAGCAGCGGCTCGACGAACTGCGGAGCCGGATCAACGCCTGCATCTCAGAACCTGGCAACAACGAGATCTACTGGGCCAGCATCTCGGCCCGGCAGGAACGGGTGACCCTGCACGCGGCCCCGCTCCACGTCGGCAATTTGGTGCAGGCCCATCTCTTTCACCCCAAAGAGTCGGTCATCCTCACTTCGGCAACGCTGACCACCGACGGCAAGTTTGACTATCTCCGAGAACGGCTGTCGGCCTGGGACGCCGATGAGCTGTCCGTAGGCTCGCCCTTTGACTTTGAACAATCGACACTCCTCTACCTGCCGACCGACATTCCGGAGCCCAATCAACCCCGTTACCAAAAGACGGTAGAGGAAGCGATCATTGCCCTGTCGCGGGCAGCAGAAGGTCGGACGCTGGTTCTCTTTACGTCGTATCATCAACTGCGGACCACAGCCCGGGCCATCAACGGCCCCCTGTCCGACAGCGGCATCATCGTGCTGCAACAGGGCGCCGGCAGTTCGCGCATCCAGTTGCTCGAAAACTTTCGCACAACCCCCCAATCGGTGCTGCTGGGCACGCGAAGTTTTTGGGAAGGGGTGGATATCGTCGGTCCGGCTTTGAGCGTCCTCGTGATCGCCCGGCTGCCCTTTGCCGTACCCGACGATCCGGTTTTTTCTGCCCGCTCCGACACCTTTGACGATCCGTTTACCGAATATGCCATCCCCGAGACGATCCTCCGTTTTCGGCAGGGATTCGGGAGGCTGATCCGCACCAAGAACGACCGCGGGGTGGTCGTCGTTCTCGATAA
>CAYVLO010000366.1:0-3936 GCA_964452125.1 uncultured Anaerolineaceae bacterium
ACAGAAATTCAGCAGGAGAAAGAGAGCGCTTTTGGTGACATTGCGCTGCGCAACGACCCCTACGCCGGTTCCGACGGCCATCACCGCCAGGATAAAGAAAAGCACCATTTCCATAACAGGCCATCTCCTCCTACTGCTGGTCGTCCAGAATGATAGCTTGGGGCTCAGCCGGTACCAACAGCCGGTCCTGGGTGTAGATCAGGCTCTCCCGGCTATAGTCTGCCAGGGCAAATTCGCGGTGGAGCACGATGGCCCCGGTGGGGCAGGCTTCCTCGCAGTAGCCGCAAAACATACAGCGCAGCAGGTTGATCTCGTAAATCTCGGCATACCGCTCGCCGGGTGACCGCTGCACGCCGTCCTTATTCTCGCCGGCCTGCACATAGATGCAGTGGGTGGGGCAGTAGGCGGCGCACAGAGCGCACCCGATGCACCGTTCCAGTCCCTTGTTGGGTCCGTCCTCGTAGCGCAAGAGTTCGTGGCGCCCCCGGAAACGTGGATAGAGTTCGACCTTTTGGTCGGGGTATTGGACGGTGACCGGCTTGGTGAAATAATAGCGCAAGGTCACGCCCATTGCCCGCAGTATGTGCCAGAATCCGACGATCGATTCCTTTATCATTCCCTCATTCCTTCCGCTAGGCTTGCAGCGGTTTGGGTTCGGCAGGTGGCTGCCGAGAGATTGTCAGCTACAGAAACGCCACAACGGCCGCCGTCGCCACCAGGTTGAGCAGGGCCAGCGGCACCATGATCTTCCAGCAAAACCGCATAAACTTGTCGTAGCGGACGCGGGGAACCGACGCCCGGATCCAGATGTATAGCCAGGCCACGAACAGAACCTTGGCCACAAACAGCGCCACGCCCACCAACGGGTGCAGGTCCGAGAGTACGGCCGGCCACTTCCAGCCGCCCAAAAAGATGGTGGCCACAATGGCGCTGTTGACAACCAGAGCCGTGTATTCGCCCATAAAGTACAGGGCGAACTTGATCCCACCATATTCGGTCATATAACCCGAGATCAACTCGTTCTCCGTCTCGGGCATGTCAAAGGGGGCGCGGTTGCTCTCGGCAATGATGGCAATCAGGAACACCAGGAACCCGATGGGTTGCAGCGCCAGAAGCGGCCAACCGCCCTGAAACTCGACGATCTGATTCAGATTCAGGCTACCCACGATCAGGACGACGGCCAACAGGGCAATGCCCATGGGCAGCTCGTAGCTGATCATCTGGGCGGCGCTGCGCAGCGCGCCCAACAGCGAGTATTTGTTGTTCGACGCCCAGCCGCCCAACACGATGCCATAACTGCCCAAGCCGGCAATGGCCAGCAGGTAGAGCAGGCCCACGTTCACGTCCCCAATGACCAGGCCGATCTTTTGGCCAAACATGTCCACCTGGGGGCCAAAGGGGATCACGGCAAAGGTGACCAGCACGGCGGCATAAGAGATGCCCGGGCCCATCATGTAGAGAACCTTGTCCACATGATTGGGAATGATCTCCTCTTTAAAGATCGCCTTTACCGCATCGGCCAGTGGCTGAAAAATGCCAAAGGGACCTGCCCGGTTGGGGCCGTACCGCACCGCAAAACGGGCGCAGATTTTGCGTTCCCCCCAGGTCATATAGGCCCCCGAGAGCAGCAAAACCACCACCATCACTACGGCTTTGATCACTGGAATCCAGAAATCAGCTACCCAATCCATTCGGAACTCCATTCAAACGAGCAATTCTGCAAATCAACCCCCACCGTGTACGGCTCATTTGACAATCGTCACTGGCGTCAGGGCGCGTTGGTCGGAAAAGAGGGTGCTCAAAGGCGCTGTCCCCAGGTTGCGGGGCATCCAGGCCACGCCCGGCGCCACATCCTCTGTCACGCACACGGTGGCGCTCAATCGACCTTCTGCCGATACCACCGACGCCTGGTCGCCATCGGCCAGACCCAACCGGGTCGCATCGGCCGGATGCACCGCCACAAAGCCCTCGGGGACCACGTTGGGGACCCGCTCGGCGCGGCTCAGGAGCGTGCCCCGATCGTAGAGAAGCCTTCCCGGGACCAGAGTCAGGGGATAGTCCGGACTGGCGGCGGGCGCCTCGGCTTGTACCAGGGCAAAGGAACGGCGAGCCACGGGCGGCGCCGCCTCGCGCTGCCAGCCCTGACTGCTCAGGCTGGCGCGATCCACCTCGCGGAAGGCAGGGATCACCCGCGCGATCTCGGCCAGAATGCCCTCGGCGCCCTCGAAATTCCACGACTTGATCTGCTTGCCCTCTCCCATCAGGCGCACCATGCGGCGGGCGGCCTGGACCAGGATCCACCAATCGGGCTTGGCCTCGCCGGGAGACCGCAAGGCAGGGTGAACCGCCTGTAGCCGTCCCGTCAGGTTGGTGTAGGTGCCCTCTACCTCGGCAAAGCTGGCTGCGGGCAGCACCACCTCAGCCTGGAGCGCCGTATCGGTCAGGAACAGATCCTGGACGATGAGGAACGGGATCGCTTCCAGGGCCGAATCGGCCTGGCGGCTGCTGGTTGCCGGATCGGAGCCCATCACCCACAGGGCTTTTAATCGACCGCTGTGGGCGGCAGAGATCATGCCGTGCATGTCCAGACCATCCAGGGGCGACAGCTTGCCCCCCCAAAAGTTGGTTAGGCGGCTGCGCACTTTGGGATCGGCAAAGGGCTGCTTGCCCGGATACAGATCGGGGACCATTCCCATTTCCAGGGCGCCCACGGCGTTGGCTTGATCGGGAACAAACCCCATTTCGGCGTTGGTCAGGAGCAGGGACAGGTTCTGAAGGACGTCCAGGTGGGCCTGCGCTCCCGTCCCCGATAGCCAATCGGGCCCGTACAATACGACCGGATGGTGGGCTTTGGCCAGCAGTTCAGCCGCCTGGGCCAACGCCTCGGTCGCCACGCCGGTCTTTTGCTGTACGGCGTTTGGCGAATCGCTGCCCAGCCAGGCGCGGTATTCTTCGGCGTTGGTCACCCGCCTGGTCGGGCTTTGCCAACCCCGGCTCAGAATCGCCTGGGCCAGGCCGTGCACCAGCGCCGCCTCACTTCCCGGGCGATAAGCAAGCCAGGGCCCACCGTAGCGGCTCAGTTCGATTTTGCGCGGATTGGCGACGATCACCTGCGCGCCACGGCGCAAGACCGCCTTTTTGATCCAGAGTTCTATCAACGGCGCCGCTACGCTGGGGTCGAACCCCAGAAGCAAAACGACGTCCTTGTGTTCCAGCGAACTCGGGTTGCTCAAAAGAGAGGCATCGCGCGGCATGCGGCCCAGGTAGTCGACGCTGTTGGTGCCCACCACCGACCGCATCAGGCGCTGCAAGAGATAGTTGGCTTCGTTGGTCGCCCGGCCCGAACCGAGGGCTGCCACAGCCTGCGGGCCGTCGGTAGCCAAGATCTCTTTGAGGCGACGGGCGATCAGATCCAGGGCTTCGTCCCAGGTGGCCGGGCGCAGCTCGCCATCGCGGCGGATGAGCGGCGTCGTCAGCCGATCCGGGTGATCGACAAAGCCGTGGGTAAAGCGCCCCTTGTCGCAGATCCACACATCGTTCACGTCCGGGTTCTCCCGGGGTGTGATCCGCCGCAGGGTGTTGTTCTTGACGCCCAGCTCGGTGTTGCAGCCCACAGCGCACAGGGTACACACGCTGGGCGTGTTCGTCAGTTCCCAGACACGCGCCTCAAAGCGAAACACCCGGCTGGTCAGTGCGCCCACAGGACAGACGTCAATGGTGTTGCCCTGCCATTTGCTGGTCAGGGGCCGGCCGGGAAAGGTCTGTATGTGCGTATCGGCGCCGCGGTCAAACAGGTCCAGCTCGTGGTCGTCGGCCCATTCATCCAGGAAGCGGATACAGCGCCAGCACAGCACGCAGCGCTCCTGATCGATCAGGATGAACTCGCTGAGGGGAAAGCGCTTGTTCTTGTGGCGCTTTTCCTCGATGTAGCGGCTC
>CAYVLO010000367.1:0-3919 GCA_964452125.1 uncultured Anaerolineaceae bacterium
TCGCTCCAGGAAACTGTCCTCCACGACATGTACGTCCTTCCAGGTCAAACCCAAGGTCTTTACGAGGGGCGCAATAGCTGGACCACGTTCTTCAGCAACAAGACGTATCTGGGTGTGATCAAGTGCGGCGATGTGGAGATTCCGAACGCCCATGAGCCTCTGTGTACGCCCGAGCAATGGACCGCAGTACAGGCGATGTCAAAGAAGCGAGATCGGCCCAAGCCCTGGCGCGCCAAGAGCGACTATCTACTTACTGGACTTGTCGTCTGTGGCTACTGTGGTTCGGCTTGCTCTGGGGGAACTGACTACAATGGACGAGAGCTGAACCCCTGGCGCTACTACATCTGCGGGGATCAGAAGCGCAAGGGGTGGGCATCATGCGAATTGGGAAAGGTGAAGGCGGATACTCTGGAAGAGGCCGTAATTGAACAGGTCTTTGACCAGATTCTTACCCCTGCCTACCTACAGGAACTGCTAGAGAAGGTCAAGAGCTCACTCGGTATCGAGCAGGTAGAAAAGGAACTTGTGGAGACACGCGAGTATCTCGCAGAACTGGACAGGGCGATTGACGGTTTGGTAGATGCTATCGAAAAGAGGCCGTCCAGCACACTAATGACGCGGCTTGCCGGACGAGAACAGGCGCGAGATGAAACGGTGGCCCGCATCGCTGAATTGGAGGCCAAGCGCAGGTGCTACCAGGACATCCAACTCGATCCAGAAACCTTGGGCATTCTTATTGAAGAGCTGCGGCGCGGTCTGAGAGCTGACCGCGCAACGGTGGGAAACACGCTACGTCGCATCGTTACCAAGGTGGAGGCAAAAAAGGGCAGGGGAACGCTCTACATCAGCGTTCCCCCAACGGTCCTTTCTGTTCATACCCCCGGGGGAGTGCGAACAACAGGACCGTTGAGGGCCCTGCCGTTCAGACTATGATGGAAACGAGGTTTTGGCAACTGAGCCTGCCGCCTCCTCACAAGTCTCTTGGCAAGCGGTCCTGTCGCCATGCCTGGCTTTGGAAGCAACGACGCGATACTGTCCGATCAGTACAAGCGCAAAGATGGACCGGCTTTTTCGAGAACGCGGAAGTGTGGTATAATGACGTGCAGACGTAACGCAAACGCCGTTGGTGGATAAGACAGGCACACCATGATTTTTCTGTATTCTCTGATGCGGCATACGGAGGAATAATGGTGATGTGAGGAAGGTGACAAGATGAGTGCTAAGACATATCCTGAAGTGCGAGCGGTTCATCGCCATGGCGTGTTGAGACTGCTCGACGACCTCGAGCTGCCGGAGGGAGCACAGGTCTGGCTGTCCATAGAGTCTGTGCTGCCTGACGTAACTGAGACGCCCACACCGCCATTGGTGCACCCGACTCGTTTCGTTCCAGCCGACAGGCTTGATGCGCTCACGGGATTGATCGAAGTGGGAGGCGACGCCTTGGCGGACAGCGAGGCACTCTATGACCCAGATTGGAATTGACACCTCGGTCCTGATTGGACTGCTCGATCCCAAGGATGTCTGGCATCGTCCGGCGATGGCACTCCAACAGGCATTCAAGCGTCACGATGTGCACGTTGCTGTGTTCGATTGTGTACTGGCCGAGGCGATCAGCACCATGGCTCGGCGTATTCACGAGCAACGCCGATCTGCCGACCTGGACCAACTCCTGGCGCAGATCGTGAATGATTACCGCGAAGAAGACATTCTCTGGGTATCTCCTGACATACCGGCTCTATATGCGGAAATCATCGAGTTGGTCCGTTTTTCTCGAGGGGAACTCAACTTCAATGACGCCTTGATTGCTCTCTCCTGTCGCTACCGTAGCATCCCCTTCTTGACCAGCTTCGACCGCGACTTTGATCAAGTCAGTTGGCTGAAGCGAGTGGCCCAGCCAAGCGATCTGCCCTAAAGTCCCCTGTGCTGGCCGAGTATTCTCATCCTCTCAAACAACCCACCACTTTGGGTGAATAGTCCATTTGGGTCAATCCGCCGGGCTTGCTCAGACCTGGGCGGGCGGAGTTTTCAGCCGAGACCAAGGTTCTGCTATCTTCTCCCAAAGCAAACAACTGGCCAGCCAGGCCAGTTATCTGTTTGTTTCACTCAACTTCATGTGAAATCTAGTACCCCCGGGGCGACTCGAACGCCCGCTCCCGGCTCCGGAGGCCGATGCTCTATCCACTGAGCTACGGGGGCTTGTCTCCTATATTCTAGCACAAGGGCCGCCAATTGGCAAAAACGGCGCCCGGTCGAGCGTATCCCCTCAGGGCAGCCGCCCATAGATGGCCGTCAGCTCGCGCAGCCGCTCGGCGATGTCGTCGGTCAGGGCGCCGGGCCGCAGCCGCCAACACCAGTTGGGCGGCCCCATCGTGCTGGGCGTGTTCATCCGGCTGTCGTGCCCCAAGCTGAGCAGGTCCTGCACCGTGGTCATCGCCGTGCGGGCCACCGACGCCCAGCCCAGCCGGATCAGATCCCAGGCCAGGTCCGATGCGTCGCTGCCCACGTACTTGCGGGCATAGTCCCGCTCGTCCTCGGTCGACGTGGCCTGGTACCAGCCCACGGTGGTATCGTTGTCGTGGGTGCCGGTATAGACCACCCAGTCGGGCGTGGTATAGTTGTGGGGCAAGAATGGGTCGTCCGGCCCGCCGGAAAAGGCGAATTGCAGCACCTTCATGCCCGGATAGCCGAACTCGGCCTGCAGGGCGTCCACCCCGGCCCGCGATTCCTCGTCGAAATCCCCCAGATCCTCGGCAATGATCGACACCTCGCCCAGAGCGGCGGTCACGGCCCGGAACAGATCGGCGCCAGGACCCATCAGCCAACGGCCGATGACGGCCGTCTCCTCTTCGGCGGGTACCTCCCAGTAGTTGTAAAACCCTCGAAAGTGGTCGATGCGCACCACATCGGCCTGGGTAAAGGCCATGCGAAAGCGGTCGATCCACCAGGCATACCCCTTCCGGGCCATCACGTCCCAGCGGTAAAGGGGGTGGCCCCAGAGCTGGCCCGTCTCGCTGAAATAGTCGGGCGGCACACCCGAGACCACTGTGGGTTGGAGATTCTCGTCAAAGTGGAACAGGTAGGGATTGGCCCACACGTCGGCGCTGTCCAGGGCCACAAAGATCGGGATATCGCCGATGATGCGGATGCCCCGCTCGTTGGCATAGGTCTTGAGCGCCAGCCACTGGTCAAAGAACTGCCACTGGAGGTATTTTTGACAGAGGATCGGTTCGGCCAGGGTCGCCCGCCAGCGGTCCAGGTCCTCGGGCTCGCGCATGGCCGCGCCGGGGTCCCACTCGTGCCAGGGCCGCAGATCGTGGGCCACCTTAAGGGCCATGAACAAAGCATACTCGTCCAGCCAGCCCGCCTGTTCCTGGCAAAAGCGGTCAAAGACCTGGCGCTGCGATTGGGGGGCATAGGCCTGAAAGTTGGCAAAGGCCCGGTCCAGCAGGCGCGTCTTGTGATAGATCACCGCGCCGAAATCGACCTTGTCCTTGGGAAAATGGGGCAGGGCGTCCAAGTCCTCGCGGCGCAGGTGACCCGCTTCGAGCAACCGCTGGGGGCTGATCAGCATGGGGTTGCCGGCAAAGGCCGACAGCCCCTGGTAGGGCGAGTCGCCATAGCCGGTGGGGCTCAGGGGCAACACCTGCCAGTAGCTCTGCCCGGCCGACACCAGAAAATCGACAAACTGGATGGCATCGTCCCCCAGATCGCCGATGCCATAGCGGCCCGGCAAAGAGGTAGGGTGCATCAAGACGCCGCTGCGTCGTGGAAATTTCATGGTTCGGTCCTCCCAACGTGGATTGCCTTGCGATCGAAGGCGAAACGTTCAGCCGGGGCATAGATCTGCCGGGCCGGGTCGAACTCGCGCACCTGGACCTGGATCGCGTCAGGCCCCACAGTGATGACGTTGTAACTGTTG
>CAYVLO010000368.1:0-3894 GCA_964452125.1 uncultured Anaerolineaceae bacterium
GGGGCTGACCGTTGTAATCTCGGCGGCCTCCATTGTCCTGGCCGTCATCCTGGCCCTGCTCGGCGCGCTGGGCAGACTTTCCAAAAATCCCATCGCCAACGGCATATCCAGCTTTTATATCTCGCTGATCCGCGGCACGCCATTGCTGGTTCAGATCTTTATCTGGTATCTGGGCTTGCCGCGGCTGGGCCTGATCCTACAACCCATGATGGCTGGCATTTTGGCGCTCGGTGTGAATTACGGCGCCTACATGACCGAGATCTTTCGGGCCGGTATTCAGGCCATCGGCAAGGGGCAATACGAAGCGGCCGAAGCCCTGGGTATGACCCGGGGCCAGACCTTCCAGCGGATCGTACTGCCCCAGGCCTTCCGTATCGTGATCCCTCCCATCGGCAACGAGTTTATCGCCATGATGAAGGACTCGTCGCTGGTGTCGGTGATGTCGATCTGGGAGCTGACCTATCGAGCCCAAAAGATAGGGCGCCAGAACTTTCGCAACCTGGAGACCTTTCTCATTGCCGCCGCATTCTATTGGATCCTGACGGTCATCTTCCAGGCCCTTCAAAGCAAGCTCGAGGAACACATGGGCCGCAGCGAAAGGAGATAGGCAATGACCGAACGAGACAGCGCTGCCCAACCGATAGGCTCATCGCCCGTCATCCGGGTCCGAGGCCTGCAGAAATACTTTGGCCCCTTGCACGTAATCAAAGGGGTCGATCTGGACGTCCAGCCCAAGGAGGTCGTAGTCATCATCGGCCCCTCAGGTGGGGGCAAGAGCACCTTCCTGCGCTGCCTGAACTTTCTGGAAGCGCCTTCGGCTGGCACTATCGAGATCGACGGGGTAGAAATCCGCGCCCGAGAACCAGCTGCCGAACACCGCAAGCACATCCGCGAGATCCGCCAAAAAGCGGGCATGGTTTTTCAGCAGTTCAACCTCTTTCCCCACATGACGGCCCTGCAGAACGTCATCGAAGCACCCATCACGGTCAAAGGGCTGTCCAAAGAGGAGGCCATGGCCAAAGCCGAAGAACTCTTGGCCTGGGTGGGACTCTCGGACAAGAGAGACGAGTTCCCCTCCCGCCTATCGGGTGGGCAGCAGCAACGGGTGGCCATTGCTCGCGCCCTGTGCATGGAGCCCAAAATCATGCTCTTTGACGAGCCCACCTCGGCCCTCGACCCGGAGCTGATCGGTGAAGTGGTGGACGTGATGGAGCGACTGGCCAACGAGGGCATGACCATGGTGGTGGTTACCCACGAGCTGCACTTTGCCCGCGACGTGGCCGACCGCGTCATCCTCATGTCCGACGGAACCTGGTCTGAAATGGGCACGCCCGATGAGCTATTCACCAACCCCAAGGAGGAACGAACCCGCCAGTTTCTGGCGCACATTCTGTAAACCAGCTCGCGCACTCGCTCCCCCATCGCCGCGAGAATCGGCCCACAGGGCCGCAAAATACAAAGACAAGGAGCTTTCACCTGTGATTGCAATCACCAACGGCACCCTATTCACCATCACCCAGGGAACCATCGAATCGGGGACGATTCTGGTAGAAGGCGGGCGCATCGTGGCCCTGGGCCAAGAAGTCATTGTCCCCGAAGATGCTGAAGTGTATGACGCCAAGGGCAAAATCGTCATGCCTGGCATGATCGACGCCCATTGTCACGTCGGCCTGTGGGCCGAGGGAGTGGGCTGGGAGCATACAGACGGGAACGAGATGACCGATCCGGTGACCCCCCACCTGCGCGCTCTCGACGCTGTGCACCCAGAAGACCCCGCCTTCCAGGAATTGGTGGAAGCCGGCGTGACCACTGTCCTCACTGGACCGGGCAGCGGCAACCTGATCGGCGGCCAATGGGTCTGCCTCAAAACCCAACCCAAGCCCACCATCGACGAGATGATCTTGCTGGAACCGGCCGGCATGAAGATGGCCCTGGGGGAGAACCCCAAGCGGGTGTACGGCACCCAGAAAAAAACGCCCTCCACACGCATGGGCAACGCCGCCACCCTGCGCGCCGCGCTGGTCGAAGCCCAGAACTATCTGGAAAAGTGGCAGCGCTACGAGGCCGATCGGACAACCTATCAAGCCAAAGTCGAGGCAGGCGACGAAAAAGCCGAGCCCCCCAAGGCGCCCGAACGGGATCTGAAATTGGAGGCCCTGGGCAAGGTCCTGCGCCGCGAGATGAAGGCGCGGGTTCATGCCCACCGCGCCGACGATATGTTGACCGCCATCCGCATTGCCGAGGAGTTTCATCTCGATCTGACGCTGGAACATGCCACCGAGGGCTACAAGATCGCCGATGTCCTGGCTGCCAAGGACATCGCCGTCACGGCCGGGCCGATTCTCTTTTCGCGCACCAAATACGAACTGCGGGGCATGACACCCAAGAACCCGGGGCTGATGAGCCAGGCAGGCGTCAAAGTGGCCATCCAGACCGACGAGATGTCGGCCGTCCGCTATCTGGCTATCAACGCTGCGCTGGCTGTGCGCGAGGGTATGGCGGAGGAGGATGCCCTCAAAGCCATCACCATCCATCCGGCCGAGATCATCGGCGTCGACAATCGCGTCGGTAGCCTGGAGGTGGGCAAAGACGCCGATATCGTGGTCTTTAGCGGGCACCCCTTTGACTATCGCAGCGTGACCGAGCTGGTGTTGGTCAACGGACAAGTGGCCTACGCGCGAGAAACAAGCCCGGCCTGATCCGGCGCCAGACGGCGGCCGCCTGTTTGACACAAGCCCTCACCTGTCGTAGAATGCAACCATGAGTGCACATCTGTCCTGGTGGCCGTTCGCGACCGTTTTCGCCGTGGCCTTGATCCTGGCCCTGCTGCTGACCCCCCTGGCCGCTGCCTGGGGCCGGCGGCGCGGACTGGTGGATCGGCCCGGCCCACGGAGAAAGCATCGAGGCGCCATCCCTCGCACTGGAGGGATGGCGCTGTTTGTGGCCTTTGTGGCCGCGGCCTTGCTGGCCCAGTGGCTGCCGGTGCCTCGCCAAGACCCCAAGGAAGTGATCCGCTTGGCGGGCATCCTGTTGGGCGCTGCCTTTTTGTTTGGCGTCAGCTATCTGGACGACCGATTTGAGCTACGCCCGGGCCCTCAATACCTCGCTCATGCGATAGCATCGATCATTGCCATCCTGTTCCTGGTCTTTATCGAGCGGGTGATGAACCCCTTTACCGACGAACTCTATATCTTTCCCTCCTATGCGCTGATAGTCATTCTGACAATGCTGTGGATCATGGGGATGATCAACACCATCAACTTTCTGGACGGATTGGATGGATTGGCCGTCGGGGTAGGGGCCATCGTCAGTGCGGTGCTGGCCATCCACATGCTGCGCGAAGGGCAATACAGCGTGGCCCTGCTGCCGCTGGCCCTGCTGGGCGCGACCCTGGGGCTCTTGCCCTACAATTTCCATCCGGCCAAGGTATTTCTGGGCTCTGGATCCATGGTCCTGGGCTATCTGATTGCTACGTTGGGCATTGCCGCCGGCGCCAAGTTGGCCCTCCTGCTGCTGGTGCTGAGTATCCCCATCGTCGACGTCGCCTGGCTGATCATCGCCCGGCTGCGGGCGGGGCAGTCGATCGGCGCCGCCGACCGGCGCCATCTGCACTATCGCCTGCTGGACCTGGGCTTGAACCAACGCCAGGTGGTGCTCCTCTATTATGTCTACTCAATCCTATTGGGTACCGCAGCATTGCTGATCAGCTCGCGCATGCTCAAGCTGATCACCCTGATCTTGCTGGGATTGGGCACCCTGGGGTTGCTGGCCTGGCTGGCGCGGCAGACCTTGAGCCGCACCCCACGCCCGCCTGACCCCGAGGAATCGTCCGGTTTGTAAGCACGGCTGTTGCATTGTCCCTTGACATGTCTGAAAAGACATGGACCCCCGCTT
>CAYVLO010000369.1:0-3887 GCA_964452125.1 uncultured Anaerolineaceae bacterium
CCATCGGCCCGCACCACCCAGATAACCCAGGCGCCGCTGCGGTTGGAGACAAAGGCCACCATCGAGCCGTCGGGGGAAAAGGTGGCCAAGCCGTCGTTGGAGCCCGGGCTGTTGGACAGGTTTTTGGCCGCGCCTCCCTTGCTGGAGATGATATAGACTTCCCAATTGCCGCTTTCCTGGCTTTGGAACACAATCTGAGACCCGTAGTTGTCGGTGGCCCGCATGGTAAGGCTGCCGGCGTGGATGATGACCGGTTGGCCGCCCCAACTGGGCATGCGGTAGATGCCGCAGTTCGATCCGCCCGAGCCGCCTGGCCAATAATCGCAGGCAGTGAAGGCGATCCAGTCATCGTGCATCCACACCGGCGAGCTGCCCAGGATCGCGGCCCCGCCATGGATCAAAGGCTGATCGTCCTTGGAATCCAGCACTTGCTTGTAGAGCATTAACGTGTTGGCAAACTTGCCGCCCTGATGGTAAGAGTCGTAGGTAAACTGGCCCCCATCGGGCGACCAGAAGGGCCGAAAATCGTTGGTAAAGGGGCTCTGCTCACGGACAAAGGCGCCGGTCTGGGCGTTAATGGTCCAGATGCTGGTTTTGCCACCCCCCTCGCCATTGGCCACGATCAACTGGCCGTCGGCGCGGAGATCGGGCTGGTACATGCCGCCGACGGGAGCTACCAGGTCCTTGCCGGTCTGGGCATTGACGATGTGCAGGGCGCCCCCGGCGCTGAACACCATCTTGCCCGAGACGCTGAGCCCGCTCGAAGCTGGGGGGTTGGTGGGCGCTGCGGCCGAGGCGGGCTGGGTCGGCGCCGGTGCAGGGTTGGCGCCGACAGATCCTGTGTCGGCGCGCAATTCATCGATATAGATCGTGCCCTTGCCCTGGAAGGTATCGGGCTTGTCATCGAGCACCAGGGCGATGAAGGAAATGGGATAGTCCACCTTGCCATTATCCGCGCCGCTGATATGGGTCCAAGGCCAGGCCTGATTGACGTCGATGGCCCCGACCATCTGCTGCCAGCCCGTGTGGGAGACGGTCCCCAAGGGCGCCTGCCAGAGCTGACCACCCGCATCCTTGATCCAGACGTTAAGAAAATGCCCCGCCCCATCGCCGTACACCCAGGCTGTGATACGGGTGGGCGCGCCGCTGAGGGCATGCGTCTGTTGAAAGACCACGTAATCGTTCGCGGACGAATTGAAGGTATAGTCCAGTTTGCCCGAATAGGAACCCTTGTAGGCCTGTGCATTCGACTGAGTAAAGGTGCCGTTGGGTTCGTCACCGCGCTTCCAGGTGCCAAAGCTTTCAAAATTCGCGATCAGACCCGGATCGCTGGGTGCGGGCACTGCCGCCGGCGGCGGATTGGTCGGTGCTGTGATAGGCGCCGGTGTATCGGTGGGCGGCGGAGGCGTATCGGTAGGAGGTACAGTGGTAGGCGGCTGCGTGGGCTCCCCCGTCGCAGTGACGACCACCACGACCGGCGTGGGCGTATCGGGCACGGCTGTAGGCTCGGCGGGTGCGTCGGTGGGTTCGGGCGTCGGGCTAAAGGTGGCGACTACCATGAGCGGTCGCGTTTCAGTCGCTTCAGGCGAGACCACAACCACCACGGTGGGAGATCCGCCTCCATCACCCCCGAGAAACAGGTACGCAGCGCCCGCCCCCACGGCCAAAACCAGCAGGGCAATGATGCCCACCAGGAGCGGCACGGCGCTGCCCTTCTTTTTGGCGGAAGGTTTGGCGGGCGCCATGGGCGCAGGCGTTTTGGTTCGTTTCCGCCCCGGAGAGGGAGCAGCGACGGGCGCTTGCTTCTGGCGCAGGGCCGTCGCCATCTCACTGGCCCGTTGGAAGCGGTCCTGGGGTTGCTTGGCCAACGCCTTGTCGACCACCCCTTCCAGCCAGGTTGGGATAGTGACGTTCATCTGGCGAAGGGGCGGCGGCGGCTCGTTCATCTGCTTGTACATGATGGCCATCGGCGTGGGCGCGCTAAAGGGCGACCACCCCGACAACAATTCGTAGAGAACAACGCCCAGGGCATAGATATCGGCGCGGCCATCCACCTCTTGGCCCTGGAGCTGCTCGGGCGCCATATATTCCGGGGTGCCGATACTGGTTCCCGTACGCGTCAGATGGGTAGACTGAGAGAGCACTTTGGCAATGCCAAAGTCGGTGAGAAGCGGCCGGCCATCGGTGGACATCAGCACGTTGCTGGGTTTGACATCGCGGTGCACCAACCCCTGACGGTGGGCATAGTCCAAAGCGTCGGCCAGTTGGGCGGTGATGTCAATCGCCTGCTCCATCGTCAGGTTGCCCTGCTGGATCCGATCCTTGAGCGAACCCCCGTCGGCATAGTCCATGGCAATGTAGTAGATGCCGTGAGCTTCGCCCGCATCGTACACGTGCAGGATGTTTGGGTGGCTCAGCTTGGCTACGGCCAGGGCCTCTCGCCGGAACCGGGTGATAAACTCCTGATCGCGGGCCAGCTCGCCTCGCAGCACCTTGATGGCCACGTACCGGTTGAGCGATTCCTGGTAGCCTTTGTAAACCACAGCCATGCCACCCTCTCCTAGCTTGGAGACGAGGGTGTACGGACCAAACGTCTTGCCGATCAATTCATCCATGTTGTACTCCCTAACCAAATGATGGTACCTCTCGAAAACCGCCAATGATCCAGATTGAATCCATCATGTATGAGCACCGTAACGGCGCCCATCATATCACATCTACCCACCCCCGACAAATCCCCTCTATTCGACAAGCATCTCAATAACCCACCCGCACAAAGGTCCCATCTGGGAAAAAGACATAGGCCCGATGGGTGGACCGCCCATCGCTGTCGCTCAAGATCATGCCCCGCTCGAAATCCTGGACGGCCGGGTCGCCGTTGCCAGGTCCGCGGCCCACCTCTTCGGCCAGAGCCCATCCGGTTGGCGAGCTAGCCCCACCCAATTCGCACCAGACCTTACCAAAACCCCGCTTGGGCTGCACCAGCCCCGGCGGCGGCGTCGCGGGACAGGAAAAATCAGGGTCACCCTCATTCCACTTGTCGGTAAAGCTGCGATAGGTTCCGGCCCATCCCCCTTGCTCGAACACGACATAGGCATAGTCGTTATCGGCCCGCCAGAACATGTGCCCCGCCTGAAACACCTGCTCGGCATCCTGGATCACCTGGACCTGGGGGTAGAGAGGGCAACCCAGTTGAGTGCGATACGTTTGCCACAGATCGGCAAAGAGACCCTGCGCTGCAAAGGGACAGGGGGGCACGGTGGGCGTCGGCGGCGCCAGGGTATCGGTCGGTGGTACCGGCATATCGGTCGGCGACAGAGTGTTGGTCGGCAGCGGCTCGGCGGTCGCTGGTTCCGAGATAGGCGTGGAGGTAGGCTCGTCGGATGTGGGCGTGACTGTCAGGTCGATCACCTCGCCCCCGCTGCTCGTCGGGGATACGACGACGATCACCTGGGTAGGCACAGGCGTGGCCTGAGCCTCTCCCGCCAGCAGAGCGGCTGCGATCAACCCAATTACCACCAGAATGGTGACGGCTGCCAGGGCCAGCAGTACCCCGGCCAGCGGCAAGGATGGTTTCCGCGCCGAAGGTTCCGGCCGCGGAGTTGGGGCTTTGGGCGACGGCGTGGGCACCACCATGGAACCGGGAACCTGTCGGTCTGCCAGGGCAGCCCGCAGCGCGGCTGCCATGTCGACTCCCCTCTGATACCGGTCGCCCGGCTGCTTGGCCAAGGCTTTGAGGATCACCTGCTCGATGGCCGGGGGCACGGCGGCGTTGAGTTGCCGGGGCAGGGGCGGAGGATCGTAGATGATGGCATGCAGGATCGAGTGCGGCGTCGTGCCCTGGAAAGGGGCCTGCCCTGTGAGCATCTGATACAGCACCACCCCGA
>CAYVLO010000370.1:0-3868 GCA_964452125.1 uncultured Anaerolineaceae bacterium
TCTGCCGGGAATGCCTCGCCCCTACAATATTCCTCTGGACCGAACCCGGCAGGGCCGACGCGTGCGTCGATCCCATTCACGATTGGCCCGATGATCCATCGCGTCCCTTGGGACGCCTCTCCTTTTTCCGGGAGGGGGGGCGGCGGCCTATCCTGGCTCGCGCCTCGGCCAGCTCCAGCTCGGCCTGCTCGAGCGACACGGGCTGCATGTCGGTCAACACCTGCTGGATGCCCAGCCGAAGATCCTGAAAGACCTCACGGATGGTGCGCGTGGCGTCGATCCGGCAAAAGCCATACTCCTCGGCCATAGCGTCGAACTGGGCCAGCAAGCGCATCTGGTATTCGACAAAGGCGTCGTAATAGTCCCGGTTGGGCAGGGTGTCCATGCCCGATTCCCAATAGTCGAATCCGCGCACATTCAGTACGCGAGGAATCAGGTGGGGCAGATCGGCCTGCAGGTAAAAGACGGCATCGGGCACCAGGGCAAAGCCAAAGATATCGCGCATCCAGACCGGATCGGCGCCGCGCACCATGGCGCGGGCTATAATGGAATAGATATAGCGGTCGGTCAGCACCACAAAACCGGCCCGCAGAGCCGGCAGGATCACCTTTTCCAGCCGATCGACCATGTCGGTGGCGTAGAACAAGTTGGCGGTGAGAGGACCCAAGGTGTGACCTCGCATGGCCTCTTTGATGGCCTTGCCGGCCAACTCGGAGCGTTTCAGGCCGGTGGATTGGACGGCATAGCCCTGGCTCTCGATCCACTCGCGCAGGAGGGCAATCTGGGTCGAGCGCCCCACCCCGTCGGTGCCCTCCAACACGATCAGGCGCCCCGGCAGGCTCTTGGTTCGGGTGAATCCAGCCAAAGGCTCGCCGTAGAACCGAATGTCGGTCATGGCGCGCTCCTTTCGGGCAGCACGTCGTCGAGGTAGCGGCCATAGACGCTCTCGGCGGCGAGGACTTCGCGCCAGGCGCTGGGTTCGGCGCGAAGGGCGCCGCTGAGCTGCGGCGCCACGATCTTGCGCACCAGGTCCTGTTGCTGGATGAGGGGCAGGGTCGCGTCGATGGCCATCAGGCCAAACTCGGCCACCATCTTTTCATACTCGGCCATGATCCGTTCCTGAAAGAGGGAGAAGCTCTCGTAGGGATCGACGCTCAGGCCAATGTCCATGCCGGCCTCATAGTATTTAAGTTCGGGGCGGCTCCCCAGGATCCGCTGCAGCGCTTCGTCCAGCGGCACCCGAAAGTAAAAGGCAACGGTGGGTTTGATGGCAAAGGCATAGACTTTGCGCACCCACGCGGGCGCTACCCCCCGCGCCACGTCGCGCCCAAAGGCCGTGTAGATATAGCGATCGGCCAGGACGATGGCCCCGGCCTTGAGAGCGGGCAGGATCTGCCGCTCCAGGCGGTTGGCAAAGTCGACAGCGTGGAGCAGGCTAAAGGAGGTGGGCGTGAACAGGCGCCGCTTTTTGCCTCGGCGTGTGGTCGCCCGAACCAGGGGAGACGAGTTCCACTCGCTAAAGGCCACGCAATACCCCTGGCCGATGAGCCACTTGCGCAACAGGTCCAGTTGTGTGCTCTTGCCCGAGCCGTCAATGCCTTCGACGACGAACAACTTGCCCGGCAAGGTTCTGCCGTCCGCTAATTGGGCCATGGATGACCTCCTGATGGTGAACCCTGGAGAGGTGACGGATCAAGCCGTGTGGGCGATTATAACACAAGATGGGGAGAAGGGCAATCACATTGCCCAGAGGCAATTCGTGGTTCCCAGCGTTTGCAGTGACCACGCCTGTGGCCCCTTCCCACGTGCGTGGGAACCCACGGAGCCCCGTTTGCCTGAGCCTTGGCAGGGCGCGCGCTGTACTCTGCACCGCTGCCGCAGGAATGGCGCGAGCAACCGGCCTGGGTTGGAACCCATCCTGACAACGCGGCGAAACCTTGAAAGGCAAACCACGTATAGGGAGCAACAAGGACGAGGATTGTACGTGCAACCGAGACCCGAGAAACCAAGGTCCGGTTTTGGGAGGAAAATCAAATGTCAGAAATACTCGAGACAACCGATACGGAACCATCGCCGCAGGGGAATCGGGCGGGGCAGACGCAAAAGCTGGAGGCCGGGGCCGAAAACCACACTCGGCGCCCGCGGACGCCAGAGACCCGCATCCTGCCCGCCGAGCCGCAGGGGAACCCGCGCACGGCGCCCCCTCTACTGGGGCTGACCCAGAACGAGATGACCTGGGCGGCGCTGGCCCACGCCAGCATCCTGGTCACGCTGCTGATCGGCCTGACGTCGGGCGGTGTGCTGACCATCGTGGGGGCGCTGATCCCGGCGATCATCTGGTACGCCTTTCGAGAAAAGTCGGCCTACGTCGTCGACCAGGCGCGCCAGGCCTTTCTCTTTCAGGTGGCGGGGTTTGTGGCCCTGTTTCTCCTGGCCCTCCTTGGCTCGATCCTGTTGGTGGTCGGCTGGGTGGTCACCGCGGCACTGTCGATTGTGCTCATCGGCCTGCTGCTGATTCCCGTCATGCTGGTGCTGACGGTGGTGTGGGCCGCGGCCTTTGTAGCGCTGCCCATTGGCCAGATCGTCTATGGGTGCTACGCCGCCCTGGAGGCCTACCACGGCCGGCCCTTCCGCTACTGGTGGATTGCCGACCTGATCGACCGCTACCAGAGCCAGGCATCGTAACCGCTTTTCCGTCGCTCAGGAGCCCTCCTGAGCCTCCATGCCGCAATCGCCCCTTCTCACTTTTGTGGAAAGGGGCGATTGTCGTTTGGGTGGGAAGGGAAACCCTCCGGCACCGCGGCTACCCGGGGGCGTCCTCCCCGCCATGGGGGGCCGCCGGAGCCGTAGCGTCGTCAGCGATCAAGGCCGCTGGTTCGCGCTTCCAAAAGAGGTGGCGCAACACCAAAGTGACCGTGCTGAAGGCCATCAGGACCAGGGCGATCCATTGGGCCGTGGCCAATTGGCCCATGGTCCAGGCGTCGGGCCGAAAGAACTCGACGATAAAGCGGCCCATCGGGTACAGGAACAGGTAGCCCAAAAGGACGTCGCCCTCGCGCAGCCGGTGGGCCAGCCGCGAGTGGATGCGGTACAGGATGAAAAAGCTCATCAAGCACCAGAGCGATTCGTACAGAAAGGTCGGGTGGAACCGGGTGCTATAATCGGCGCCGGGCGGCAGCGCCTGATGGGGCAGATCGGGATTGATGCGCAGCCCAAACCAATCGGAGCCGGTCGGAGGCCCATACAGCTCCTGGTTGACAAAGTTGCCCCAGCGGCCCACAAACTGGCCAAAGGCCAGGCCCACTGCGCCCACGTCGAGCCAGACCAGGGGGTTCAGCTTGTTCCACCAGGCATAGACGACCACGCCCAGCATCCCGCCGACGATGGCGCCATAGATGCCCAATCCCTGAAAGCCGCCGGTCTTCCAGACGGCAAAGGCCTCGAAAAAGTGATTCTTGTAGTAGGGCCAGCCGCAGGCATAGGAGGCGTCGGGCGGGCAGCCCGCCGGCGTCGAAAAGACATGGTACAGCCGAGCCCCCAGGATGGCGACCACCACCGCCAGGATCAGCGCGTTCCAGACGTGGTCGGAATCCAGCCCCCGCTTGCGGGCGAGCCGCGCCGCAAACATGGCGCCCAGCGCGACGCCGGTCATAATCAGCACGCCGTACCAGCGCACCTGGAAGGGGCCAAGCTGCAACAGGACGGGATTGATTCGATTCATAGACGGTCACCCCCCAAAAGACTGCCCGGATTATAGCATACCAGCCAGACAGATACAAGGCCGGTCTGCGTGCTTGCCACCCCGAATGCGACTTTCTAGCAGCTTGTCGGAGAGAAAACCACCGAGGCAAAACGCCGTCTATTTTGT
>CAYVLO010000371.1:0-3863 GCA_964452125.1 uncultured Anaerolineaceae bacterium
CCAGGATCTCGTCGACCAGGTCGCTGCCGAGGACATCGCGCAGGCGGTCGGTCAGTTCCTGGGCGTAGGCGGTCTGCTTGTCGATGGTCAGGCGATAGCCAAAGCCGAATTCGGCATTGTCCTCAAAGAGGCTGTTGGACCAGGAGGGGCCGCGGCCATTGACATCGATGGCCCAGGGGGTGGTGGGCAGGTTGCCGCCATAGATCGAGCTGCAGCCGGTGGCATTGGCCACGAGCATGCGGTCGCCGAAAAGTTGGGTCGTTAATTTGACATAAGGCGTCTCGCCGCAGCCGGCGCAGGCGCCCGAGTACTCGAACAGGGGCTGCAGAAGCTGCGAGCCCTTGACCGTGTCGAGCTTGACGGCCGAGCGGTCAAACTCGGGCAGGCCCAGGAAGAATTCGTAATTGGCCCGCTCGGTGAGGCGGATGGGAATCTGCTCGCCCAGGTTGATGGCCTTGCGCTTGGGCTCGGTCTTGTCCTTGGCCGGGCAGGCCTCGATGCACAGGCCGCAGCCGGTGCAGTCTTCGGGGGCCACCTGGATGGTGGCCATCATGCCCTCGTATTCCTTGCCGCGGGCCTTGGCGGCCTTGAAGGTCTCGGGCGCGCCTTTGAGCAGGGCGGCGTCATAGATTTTAAAGCGGATGGCGGCGTGGGGGCAGGCCAGCGAGCACTTGGCGCACTGGATACAGATGTCGGGCTCCCAGATCGGGATCTCGAGGGCGATGTTTCGCTTTTCCCAGCGAGTGGTGGCGGAGGGGAAGGTGCCGTCGATGGGCAGCGCCGAGACCGGCAGCGAGTCGCCCTTGCGGGCCATGATGGTCGCCGTGACTTTCTGGACGAACTCGGGCGCCTCGGGCGGGACGACGGGCGGCATGTCGATGGTGCTGGTCGCTTTGTCCATCACTTCGACCCGGAACAACTCGGCCAGGGCGGCGTCGACGGCGGCATAGTTCTGCTTGACTACGGTCTCGCCCCGTTTGCCGTAGGTCTTTTCGATGGCTGTTTTGATGGCGGCGATGGCTTCGTCCCTGGGCAGCACGCCCGAAAGGGCAAAGAAGGCGGTCTGCATGATCGTATTCACGCGGCCTCCCATGCCCGTCTCCTTGGCCACTCGGTAGGCGTCGATGACATAGAATTTGAGTTCTTTGTCAATGATCTGCTGCTGCACCGAGCGGGGGATCTGGTCCCAGACCTCACTGGGGCCGTAGGGAGCATTGAGCAGGAAGGTGGCGCCGCGCGCGGCCGTTTCCAGCACGTCGAACTTTTCGAGGAACACGAACTGGTGGCAGGCGATAAAGTTGGCCGAGGTGATCTGGCAGGTTTGGCGGATGGGGCGCGGGCCAAAGCGCAAGTGAGAGACGGTGACGGTGCCGGCCTTTCTCGAATCGTATTGGAAATAGCCCTGGGCATAGTTGGGCGTATCTTCGCCGATGATTTTGATGCTGTTCTTGTTGGCGCCGACGGTTCCGTCGGAACCCAGGCCGAAGAACAGGGCCCGGACGACATCGTCGGCTTCGATCTCAAAGGTGGGATCATAGTCGATGCTGGTGTGGGTGACGTCGTCGTGGATGCCCAGGGTAAAATGGTTTTTGGGCGCGTCCTGGGCCATTTCGTCGAACAGCCCCTTGACCATGGCGGAGGTGAACTCTTTGCTGGAGAGGCCGTATCGGCCGCCGATCACCTTGACGGATCGTCCTGCTTCGGCCATCGCGGTGAGGCAGTCCTGGTAGAGGGGTTCTCCGGCGCTGCCCGGTTCTTTGGTGCGGTCCAAGGCGGCCAGAATTCGGGTGGTCTTGGGAAGGGCCTCGATCAGGTGCTGGATGCTAAAGGGGCGATACAGGCGGACTTTGATCAGTCCGACCTTTTCGCCCTGGGCCGCCAGATATTCGACCGTATCGTGGGCCACTTCAGCGCCCGAGCCCATCATGATGATGACCCGCTCGGCGTCGGCCGCGCCCACATAGTCAAAGAGTTTGTATGGACGTCCGGTCAGGCCGGCAAACTTGTCCATGGCGCGCTGGACGATCTCGGGGGTTTTGAGGTAGAAGGGGTTGGCTGTCTCCCGCGCCTGAAAGAATACGTCCGGGTTCTGGGCGGTGCCGCGGATAAAGGGCCGCTCGGGGTTCAGGGCGCGGGCCCGGTGCTGCAGCACCAGCTCGTCGTCGATCATGGCCCGCAGGTCCTCGCGGGTTAGTTGCTCGCACTTGTTGATCTCGTGGCTGGTACGGAATCCGTCGAAAAAGTGGATAAAGGGCACCCGTGCTTCCAGTGAGGCCGCCTGCGAAATGAGGGCCATGTCCATGACTTCCTGGACCGAGTTGCTAGACAAGAGGGCCCAGCCCGTGGTCCTGACGGCCATGACGTCGCTGTGATCGCCAAAGATGGAGAGGGCCTGGGCGGCAATGGTGCGGGCGGTGACGTGAAAGACCGTAGGGGTAAGCTCGCCCGCAATTTTGTACATGTTCGGGATCATGAGCAGCAACCCCTGGGAAGCGGTAAAGGTAGTGGTCAGGGCGCCGGTTTGGAGCGCTCCGTGGACGGCGCCGGCTGCGCCGCCTTCCGATTGCATTTCGGCGACCAGCGGCACGGACCCCCAGATGTTGGGTTCGCCTTTTGCCGAAAAGTCGTCGGCGTGCTCGCCCATGGGGCTGGAGGGAGTGATCGGATAGATGGCGATCACTTCGTTGATCTTGTGGGCCACATAGGCCGCGGCTTCGTTGCCATCAATGGTGACCATTGTTCTCTTGGCCATAAAAGTCCCCCTTGCTGTGTGGTTACAGGATTGGCGCCGGGTTGAGAACCAACCTCGGAGCAGATTGCGGCAAGCAAACGCCAGGCAATTGAGCCTGGCGTGTTGAAAAATTGATTTGCGGGTTCACGCTTCCTTCAGGCCGTTTCGCCCATGAAACAGCACCGCGCTCAACAGCACGCGAATTATAGCACAGCGGCTGTTCTATGTCAAAGAGGACCCAGGCTGCGACCTGAGGTCGGGCGCATGGCCCTTGGGCTAGCGACCGCGCCGGGAGCGTCGCTCGAATTCTCGTTGGCACCTGAGGCACAGGGTGGCCTGGGGCAAGATTTCGAGCCGGGCCGGGTCAATTCGCTCGCCACAACTTTCGCAGATGCCATAGGCGCCCTTTTGGCTCAGCTCGATGGCGCGGTCCAACGATTCCAGTTTGCGCTGAAGGCTATGGACGAGGGCCAGGAGCTTTTCCCGTTCGTAGGCGTCGGTGTCGTTTTCGTCGGCCGATGGTTCGGCCAGAGACCGAAGATCGTCCTTTAGGTGCTCTAGCTTTTCCAGCGTGATCTGACGCTCTTGCTCGAGCTTGGAAATTTCGACCCCGGTGTTGGCGATTGTCGCTTCCATCGATGATCTCCTCGTATAATAAGGTTTGTCAGAGTGTGGTATCCCAGGGATAATGACCGTGCACTCAGGGCCGGTCATGTGGGCAGTTCTGATTCTCCGTGTTGCACCGCAAGGTGACTTCTGTGGAAGACTGTTGCCCACGCCGAGTGGCACTTCCAACTCGCATGCTGTTCCCGTGCGGCACAGGGCAGCCGCCAGAGTTCTGATACACGAGGTTGTTGTTCTGCTCGGTTCCCTGGGATACCCACTCCGGCCTCTGGGTGACAATACCCAAAGGAGTTGTGATATGAACGAACCAAAGTACAAGCCAACCCTCTGTGTTGGCGCCGATGTCCACCTGGACGAGATCGTCCTGCGCGCGGTGGACAAAATCCTGGGGCACGAGGTGCTTGAACGCTTCCGAGTGCCCAACAACCTGCCGGGTGCCCAATCGGCCGCGGCCACCATCGCCCAGGCGGCGACGGAACTGAGCTACGCCCGCATCGAGATCGGCTGG
>CAYVLO010000372.1:0-3829 GCA_964452125.1 uncultured Anaerolineaceae bacterium
GCGGGCATCCATCTTGCGCCGCACCACGTCTTGGCCGACTTTGCAACAGCCCTGCTATCAGGTGAGACAAGTGTTGAAAGCGATTGAACGATTGGGAGCGCAGGATCATGCTGAGGGATGATCGATACACCTACCGTGTGATGTGGTCTGAGGAAGATGGCGAGTACGTCGGCCTGTGCGCCGAGTTTCCCAGCCTCAGTTGGCTGGCCCCGGCTCCAGAGGCGGCTCTCGAGGGGATTCGACGGCTGGTGGCCGACGCCGTGGCCGATCTCGGAGTCGGCGACGAGCCGGTGCCCGAGCCGATTGCCATCAGAAAGTACAGCGGCAAATTCATGGTCCGCATTCCGCCGGAGGTCCATCGCCAGCTCGCGCTGGAAGCCGCCGAGGGTGGTGTCAGCCTGAATCGGATTGTGAGCGCCAAGCTGAGCAAGTCGTGAGGAGTAGAGGCCAAGGCCTTCTTCACCAAAGTGCTGGGCTTTTCGCTGCTGGAAGACACGCCGCTCGCCGATGGAAAGCGCTCGGTGCGGGTCGCGCTGGCCGAGTCAACCTCCGCCCCTTGTTAACTGCCCGCTCTATCCCTCCACCCCCGCCTGTTCGGCGCGGGCCTTGATGCCCAGCAGCATCTTGCGTTCCATCACAAAGGAGATGGGCTCCACCAGGTGCCACACCACGTGGTTAGCCGTGGTCGGCGCTGTGAATGTCGCAGCCGATCAGGTTTTCCAGGCCGTCGTAGCTGTACAGCCCGCCGCGTCCCTGGCCCATCTGCACCAGCCAGGGCCAGACGGCGGCGGGCGGCGCCTGGATCGTGATGGCTCGCGTGGAGGCGATGCGGGGGTGGGGTACCAGCTCGTCGCCCGGCAGGGCCTTCTCACACTCCTCGGCGGTCGCTCCCCAGCGATTGTACCACAGGCGCGACAGCGGCGCCGTGAGGAGCATGGCGGCCACCTGTACTGCGCCGAGGACCGTACTCGTGCCCGATGTCGTCTGTTTCAATGCGTCTCCTTGCCTTCTTGTTTTCCTTATGGGAATTTCGAGGGATCGACCGGTTCGGACCCCACATTGCCGCCGACCACCCCGTACAGAGTCACCTCCCACGTCGTGTACTGGGTCGCCGTGGTGGTGAACTCGATGGTGGCGTCCAGGCGCTGGTAGGTGGCGTTCTGGGTAAAGCGGTTGGTCTCTTTGTTGAACGCATCGCCCTTGCTATAGTACAGGCGATAGACGCCGTCGCCGATGCCGGTCATGTTGAACGACTCGCCGTTGCGGATGTAGGCCGATTTGACCGCCTGGTCGTCCAGCCCGGTCAGGATCACCAGGGCGTCGGCGTCGGTGCCGTTTTTGATCAGCAGCTCGCCCTGCCCGCCGGGAGCGCGATCTTCCAACAATCCGGTCGGTGGGCGGAAGGGAGGCGGCGGAGTGGCCGTTGGCGGCAGGGGACTGGGTTTGGGCGTGGGCGTGTCGGTGGGCCCCGATGTGTTGGTGGGAAGGGGGGTGTCGGTCGGCAAGGGCGTGTCGGTCGGCGCCGGTGTGTGGGTCGGCAGGGGCGTGTCGGTGGGTTGGATGGTGGGCGTGTTGGCAGCCGCTGAGGTAACCACCACGGTGATAACTGAGGATGTTTCGTCGGCCGGGGCGCAGCTCGCGAGCCCGACCAAGGTCCCGGCAGCGAAAAGAAATGGAATCGCAACCGGCGCATAGCGATACCGTGCCCTACACATCTGCCGGTGCCAGGAGCCCACGCTCATCCATGCCAGAGCCAGGGTAGCCAGCAACAGAGAAAGCCCTGCAAGGTACCATGGAGCGTGCACAAGATCTGTCATGGTCGAACTCCTCTATTCGTGCTTGCGGTTCAAGGTTGTGGCGGTGAACGTGGACAGGTCGTGGCGGTAGAAGGACCTGCCCATGGCGCCATCCCGCGCCCGGTTCGTGGGTCTTGCCGAAACGCCGGCTAGCATCGTATCACACACGGGTCCAAAGATCAAGTTCAGGAAATCACAGAAGGGCCCGCGCCTTACGGTTGAGAGGCCGAGCCTGTGGGCAACAGCACCTGGGCGTTCTCCCATGCGGAGCCATCTGCCTGCCAGGCCGGCACCCTTGTGCCATCGGGCAGGTACAGGCCCATAGCGACGGTCAGGCAGCCCTCGTCAAAGGGGCGATCGACCGGGATGCGCCGGACGTCACGCACCTCGCTGCCAGGCTGGAGAAGCTCGAAGGGAAGCGTACGACCCACAGCCAGGCCGTCGCCCTGGGCAAGCATCTGCCCGTTGCAGTCGTACACGTGGCGAAAGAGGGTCGCCTCGGAAATGCCCTCCAGGATCTTCCAGTGGAGATCCAGCGTGACCGCCGACTCTTGCATCTGCACGCCGGCGTTGACGAGGAAAACCCCGTCGCCCCAACGGGCCAAATAGTCCGCGGGCGGGAACTCGGTTCCCTGCCGGACTGAACCCGCTTCCTCAACAGTGATGGCCTGGTCGCTGTAGTGGGTGATCCAAATGCGATCGTACTCGGGATACAAGGCGGCCGAATCGGCCCAACCCCACGCTTGGTCCTCGTTGATGGTCGAGTAGTAATAGCTCTCCAGATCCGAGCCAATTGCGGGAAGACTTACCGCCTCGAACCGGGCCGGCGTCCGCGCGTTCATCCAGACGAGGGAATCCAGCGTGAGGTAGGGAGCCGAGACCGAAACACCCTCCTGACCCAGGGCATACCAGGGTTGGCGGTAGTTGACCCAGTTCACGGCGTTGACGACCAGGTGTTCCTCCGACGGATAGGTCTGGGCAATGTCGACCAGTTGCTCCAGGGGTTGAAAGGCAAGCTCGTGGAGGGCGATTTCGCGCCGCACATAGAGGACGGGTACCAGGACGATGCCGACTATGGCCGCCACTGCCACAAGGCTTTGAAGTGCAGGCCGCCTGATGCGCAGGGCCAGCGACGTGACCACAGCCGCCCAGAGGATGGCCGCGCCGGGGGCGCCCGAGTACAACAGGCGTTGGCTCACCGTGATATAGGGAAAGGGCAGAGCCACGATGCTCGGCAGCCCGGCCAAAAAAGCCCAACCCACCGCGATGCCCAGAAGAGGCCAGCGCCGTTTGGGCGTCAGAGCCAGACCGGCGAGGGTGAGGGCCGCCAGGGCCACCGCCCACATAGCGACGACCGCCCACCAGGGCAGGCCGACAAAGGACAGGAAGGGCGAAGGATCGAGAGAGGGAAGCCAATCGATGAGCAGGCGCGCCACAGGCTGAAAGGGAAAGGTGGGCCCCTGGGTGAAAAAGGTTGTGCTGGCTAATAGGTTCTCCAATCCCAGCCATTGGAAGGAACTGGGCATCTTGGGTACCCGCAGCCAGACCGGCAGAAAGAGCGCGCTGGCCAAAGGCAGGGCCCACAGCCACCTGCGGGACCGCCATGTGGAAGATGCGTCGTCGAGGATAGCCACCAGAAGGGCGAGGGGGCCGGCCATGATCCCCGACTCGTGAGCATACGGGGCCAGGGCAGCCAATCCAATAGCGACGAAAAACCAGCGGAGGCGCCCAGTGTGCCGGTAGGCGAGAGCCGCCAGGGCCGTTCCTAGCATGAGTAGGGTGACAATGGGATGCATGATGGCCGCCACATGGGCGATGGGAAGGGCCGCATAGGGATAACAGGCCAAGAAAAGGGCGGCCACGAGGCCGGCCAGGTCGTAGGCTGCCAGGCCCAAGATGGGGCGGCGCCACCAGGACTCCTGAGAGCGGGGGACCAGCAATCGCCGGGCCAGGCAGCCGGTGAGCACAGCGTTTGTGGCGTGCACGGTCAGGAGGATGGCGTGGGAGGGCAGCGTCGACCCCGGCGCCTGTAG
>CAYVLO010000373.1:0-3821 GCA_964452125.1 uncultured Anaerolineaceae bacterium
GAAAGTAGGTGACCTCTTCGGGCCGCTCGTCGATGAGCAACACCAGGATGCGCGTGTCGGGCTCCGACAGGCGGATGCCCTGGGCGATCTGTTCCAGCAGGGTGGTCTTGCCCGCCTTGGGCGGCGAGACGATCAGGCCGCGGGTGCCCTTGCCGATGGGGGCGATCAGGTCGACGATGCGGGTGCTCAGTTCGCCGCTGGCGGCCAGCTCAAAGCGCTGGCAGGGATCGATGGCGACCAACTGCCGGAACGGGGTGCGCGCCGAAAAGTCGGCGGGCGACAGGCCGCAGATGCGCTCGACGCCGGTCAGTTCGGGGCCGCGTTTGCCATCGCGCACCGGGCCCCACACCGACGCTCCTTCAGGCAAAGCATGTTGCTGCACCAGGCGCGACGGCACAGCGATAGCGTCCTGATCGCGGGCAAAGGGCTGAGCCGGGTCGATCAGCAGACTGCGCCCCCCCAGGCCTTTGGTGAGAATGCCCTGAGGTGGGGAATTTTGCGGTTTGGTTGAGGCGTGAGCCATAGGTTCCTTTCTGGCGCGGCATGCCGCGCCCCTGCCATCCTCGCCCCGTCGGTGGGGCCTGAGCCGGGCGACCCAGGCCAAGCGGATCGGTTATTCGCGGGCCAGCGCCACCGCCGCCCGAAAGGCCCGGTAGGCCGACACCGGATCTTCGGCCGCGAACTCGATCCGCAGGCCCGCCACGCGCCGCGCCCCCGGCAGCAGCGCCGCCCGGTCGGCCATGTCGGAGGTCTTGAGTTCCAGTTCTGCCGTCAGGGGCAGCTCCAGGCGCAGGGGTTGGGGTCCCTCCCCCGCCCGAAAGCGCTCCACGGCCCGGCGGGCCGCCTCTTCGATCTTGGCCTGAGCTACCTGGGGCGCCAGGCACTCGGCGGCCATGCGCCCCCGCGCCTGCTTGACCACCGCCACCTCGATGGGACCCAGCAGATCCCGGGCCTGGGCGCAGGCGGTCTGATCGCCCGAAATGGCAATGACCGGCACGCCAAACTGGCCGCACACCGACGCGTTCCACTCGATCTCGCCTGTGGGGCGGCCGTTGATCCACACCCCGGCCACATAGGCGCCCGACCAGGTGTGATCCAAAATGGCGGGAGTCGAGCCGTTGCGGGCATGGTAGCCGACGAACATGGCCGCGTCGACGCCGCCATCGACGCCCTGGACCATGGCCAGGGGCGACGGGCTTCCGGAATTCAGCCGCGCCCGGGGGTCCAGTTCCTCGATGAGGATGTTGCGCCCGCTGGCGTGGCCATCGGAGACGATCACCTCGTCGGCGCCGCCAGCCAGGGCGCCCCGCACCGCGGCATTGACGTCGGCCGTCATCAGCTTGCGAAAACGCCCGTATTCGGCGTGTTGGGGGCTGACCTGGTCCCAGTGGACCACGCCCGAGATGCCTTCCATATCTACGGCAATGAGAATTTTCACGAGTGCCTCCTGATAGGATATCTGGGGCGATTATACCCCAGGCGAACCAAACCGGCAACCTGCAAGCCGCCCCGGCGGCCTCAGTCGAACACCAATTCGTCCCGGCCCGCCAGCCGGTCCTGGACGTGCCGGATCACGGTGTCCAGGTGCTCGGGCTGGTGGACAAAATCGAGGTCGTCGCTGCGGATGGTCAACACCGGGCACAGGTCGAAATCGCCCAGCCATTCGTCGTAAAAGGTCTCCAGCAGCGACAGATAGCCCGCGTCGATGCCGCCTTCCATGGCCCGGCCCCGGGCGCCGATCCGATCCATCAGCACCGGCACGGGGGCCCGCAGGCAGATCAGCAGGTCGGGCCGGGGCAGGCCCTCGACCACCCGGTCGTACACCCGGCGGTAGGACCGATAGTCCCGATCCGACAGATTGCCCAGATGGTTCAGAGCCCGGGCAAAGATATAGGCATCCTCGTAGATGCTGCGGTCGGCGATGGCCGACTGGGGGTCCAGGGCCAGATCCAGGTGCTGGTGGGCGCGGTGGCCCAGGAAAAAGACCTGCAAGTGGAACGACCACTGGCGCATGTCGGCATAGAAATCGGCCAGATAGGGGTTGTCGTCCACCGACTCGAAAGCGGTGCGCCACCCCAGCCGCGCCCCCAGCCTTTCGGTGAGGGACGTTTTGCCCGAAGCGATGTTGCCGGCAAGAAGGACAAGGCGTTTGGTCATGGATCCCTCCTGATGCGGTCAGCCCCCGGCCAGTTCCCGGGAATGCCTCTCCCCTACAATTCCTGTCCGGGGGGGACGTTTGTCGAGGCCCCCCTCGCGGATGCCCTCTATGTTCCCGCCCACCCATACCGCATCGCCGCTCCGACCATCTGTAGGGGCGACGGCATCGCCAAAGGCGGAATTTGTCCACGCATCCGATGCCGCCCGTAGCCAAAAGGGCCGCCCAGGAACCAAGGACCTGGCGATGCCTCGCCCACCCTGGGCGCCGGTGATCGTGCCGACAAATGGAAGAGGCATTCCCAGCAACCTGTGGGCAGGGTTCGCCGGCCCGCGCGACGGTCCCTCCGTTCGGGGCACCCCAGTTCCCGGGAATGCCTCTCCCCTACAATTCCTGTCCGGGGGGGACGTTTGTCAAGGCCCCCCTCGCGGGTGCCCTCCATGTTCCCACCCGCACGGCCCGGCCCCATCTGCCTATCCTGAATTCGCGAAATCCGTCCAATTCGTGGCCAATCGCTCTGCCCCGGGACCGCCGGCGGTCACTCGCCATAGACCACGGGCGGCGCCAGCACCTGGGGAAAGCGGGCGCGCAGGGCGTCCCGCGCCAGGTAGCACAGGTGGCAGGCGTCGGCGTAGGTCCCTCTGTAAGGCAGGTCGTGCCGTTCGACCAGCGCCGCGGGCCCGCCTTCGATCAGGGGTCCCAGGATGGGGTGGTGGATGGGATCGTATTCGGCCACCAGTTCGGAAAGGGACTTTTGCCACAGGTTGCCCATGAGCAGGCCCTGGCAGAGATGGACGTGGCCAAAGGTATCGACGTGAACCCGGCTCGGGTTCAGAAAATCCTCGTCGGGGCAGGTGGTGAACTCGCGCCAGGGCCGCCGGGGCACGCCCTCGGTCAGCTTGACCGCCGCCCGGCCCCGATAGCGGACCGCGCCGCCCTCGATGGGCTCGCCCCGGGCGCCGGCGTCCGGGGGCGCAAAGCCCCCCGGGGGCTCCACCACCAGCAGGTCGGCGGGCAGGCCCAGGTGCGCTGCGGCCTCGCGGGCGTGGCGGGCCGTCTGGGTCAGCATCGCCTCGCCGTGGTACAGGTCGCTGGACAGGCTCAGGTCGTCCAGCCCGATTTCGGCGATTGGCTCCAGCCAGGCGACGGCATCCTCCACCGAGGTGGCCCAATAGTTGTTGGTGACCACGCCGGTTCGAAAGCCCAGGGCCCGGGCCTCGCGCAACCCCTGGAGCATGATGGGATAGTACAAAAAGGGCTCGCCGCCCTCGAAATAGACCATGTCCACGGTGCCCAGGTCGGCGGCCTGGTGCAACACCCGCCGGATCTGATCCAGGGTCATGGTGCCGCTGGCCCAGGGGCTGCTCCACAAGAAGCAGTGGTCGCATTCGCCGTTGCAGGTGTAGCTGAGTAGGATATGGATGCCGCGCAGGTTCATGGTCTTTGGCTCCTTTTCGTACACAGGGAATGCCTGCCTTCAAGTCGCCCGCCACCCGCTCGTCGCCCTCGCCTGTCTGCCCCAGGCAGGCGCACGCGGGGGCCCATCCGTCGGGCGACGCATGCATCGCCCCTACCGCGGGCATGACGACCTTGGAGTCACCCCCGCCATCTGCCCGCCACCCGCTCGTCGCCCTCGCCTGTCTGCCCCAGGCAGGCGCACGCGGGG
>CAYVLO010000374.1:0-3820 GCA_964452125.1 uncultured Anaerolineaceae bacterium
CGCTGCGCCCACCTGCTGGAAGGATTCGGCGGCCACGCCGCAGCAGCCGGATTCTCCATCCAGGCCGAGCGCATCCCTGAACTGCGCGATGCCCTGTCGCGGGCCGTCGCCGCCCAGGTGGAGGCGCTACCCGAGCCCATCCGGGCCATTGACGAGTACGTCACCCTGCCGGACCTGACCCTCGATCTGGTCGCCCAAATCAGCCGCCTGGCCCCCTTTGGCGCCGGAAACCCGCCCCTCACCCTGGCCGTCCGCAACCTGCGCCTGGTCAGCGAGGCCATCATTGGCAACACCGGCGAGCATCGACGGGTGGTAGTCGAAGATGCCCAGGATGCCAGCCAGACCGTCTTCTGGTGGCAGGGCGCCGGCGAGCCTCTGCCGGACGGCCCCTTTGACCTGGCGGTGACCGCCCGCGCCAGCAACTATCGCGGCGTGCCCGAGATCCAGATCGAATGGGTCGAGGCTCGCGAGCACGAGCGCCCCGCCCTTGAACTGGCTGCCACGCCTCGCTACGAGATCCGCGATTGCCGAACCGACGGCAACCCCCGAGCCGAGCTGGATCGTCTGCGCGTTTCCCTCCCCGAAATCCAGGTCTGGGCCGAAGGTCAGGACGCCGATCTAGGCCGCCCTCGAAGCGAGCTCAGGCCCGGCGCCAGTCTGGCCATCTGGACGCTGCCGCCTGGACCCGAAGAGCTGCGCCAGGTCCTGGACCGGGTTCAGCCCGCCCAGGTGTTCCTCTTTGCCGCTCAGCCCGAGCTGGGGGCGTGGGCCGATCTGATGAATCAGGTCCTCGGCATGGCCAAGCATGCCCTGTCCAAAAATGGGGGGCGATTTGATCTGGAGAGAGCCGCGGGGCGCACCGGCCATCGGGTGGGCACCGTGCAAGCCGCCCTCGAAGCTCTGGCTGCACAGGGCGCCCTGCGCATCGACGAGCGCGAGCGCGGGATCTGGCACATCAGCCCGGGGACGGGGACAGGGGACCGCCGGTTCGAGTTCTGGCTCAACCGGGTAAAAGAGTTGCTCGAAGAGACGGCCGCCTACCGCGCCTTTGCTGCCCGAGCTGACGCCCAAGCCCTCCTCGCCTGACTGCCCTCCTGCACTTTACCCGCCGCCGCGGCCGTCGCCCCCGCGGAAGCGGAGGCCCATCAGTTTCCGGGCGACGCATGCGTCGCCCCTACAATCCCGATATCCACGCAGACCTCCGAGTTCTTCAACAGACCTCCGAGTTCTTCAAGAACTCGGAGGTCTCTGACCGCCTGCGTGACCTGCGCCTTGACAGCCGGGTTCGATTCTGGTATAGTAGCTGTGTTCGCCCGCGGTGAGCGATTTCATGAGAGAGGAACGCGCCTTGTCCGTAGATTTCGAATCATCGGGTCCAACACGAACCGACAGCCGGAGCATTACCCGCCGCCGGTTTCTTCGAGCCGGCTGCGCCCTTGTCGCCGGGGGAATGGCTGTAACGGCCAGCGGGGCGCTCTATTCCACCCAACTGGAGCCCTCCTGGATCGAGATCGCCGAGGTGGACGTACGCCTACCCGGCTTACCGCCTGCCCTGGACTCGCTGACCATTGCCCAGCTCAGCGACCTTCATCTGGGCCCTCACGTCAGCGCCCGAGACGTCGCCCGCGCAGTCGAGAGGACCAATGCCCTGGGCGCGGATCTGATCGTCGTGACGGGCGACTATGTGTACGGATCGGCCGCCTATAGCGCCCCTTGTGCCCAGGAGCTGGCGGCCCTCCGAGCCCCGTATGGGACCTTTGCCGTGCTCGGCAACCACGATATCTGGACCGACGCCGAGCAGGTGGCGGCCAACCTCTCGGCCGCGGGGATTGGCATCCTCCGAAACCAGGCGATCCCCCTGTCCAGCCAGGGAGCGGCATTGTGGCTGGTGGGCGTCGAGGATACGGGCTTGCTGGCGGGCACCTTTGGCGACTTTCGGGCCCTCTGGCAGCCGGCAGCCACTGCCTTGGCCCGGCTGCTGAAAGAAATTCCGCCCGATGAAGCCCGTGTCCTGTTGGTCCACAACCCCGATTTCACCGAGATGCTGCCCGAGGACCGGGTCGACCTGGCGCTGTGCGGCCATACCCACGGCGGGCAGGTCCGGCTCCCTCTTTTGGGCGCTCCCATCGTGCCCTCCTGTTTTGGCCAAAAGTACGCCGGTGGATTGGTGGCAGGGTCACAGACGACCGTGTATGTTAATCGGGGCATAGGCGTCATTGCCCCGCCGGTCCGCTTCAACTGCCGACCCGAGATCACCCTCTTGCGCCTCAAGTCGGGCTAACGAGCGTCAAGCACATGAACCTAAGCTGGTGCGGCTGGCCCTACGGAGATCGACCGAGTCGCATCGTCTCCTGCGCAACCGGATTTCGACAGGGTAGCGCCTTTAATGCGGGGGGCCGGGGCCGTCAGGGCCCCCGCGCGGGGGTGTGGGGGGGCGCGCGCCCCCCAAACAAGACACAACGCTGCAACCACCTACGCAATTAAAAGCCGTGGACCCAGCCGGCGAGGAATGGTCGTGCTAAACTCAGAACAAAAAAACGCGGAGCCTCTCGACCCCGCACCTGAAAAGCACTCCCTTGGCAACCACCTACCCCATGATAGCCGTCACCAGCGCCAGTAACACCCCACCGGCCATCACACTGCCCAACTGCCCGGCTGTGTTGGCGCCCATGGCGTGCATCAGGATGAAATTCTCAAAATCCTCCTCCTGGGCAATCTGCGCCACCAACCGTCCGGCCATGGGAAAAGCGCTGATCCCAGCAGCGCCGATCAGCGGGTTGATCTTGCGCCCGCTCATCACCGACATCAGCTTGCCGAACAGCAACCCGGCCACCGTATCCAGCACAAAGGCCAACAAGCCCAACACCATAATGCTGAGCGTCTCCCAATTGAGGAACGACGCCGCCGTCATAGTCGACCCCACCACCAGTCCCAGGAACAAGGTCGAGACGTTGATGATCTCGTTCTCGGCCGCCTTGCGCAGCCGATCCACCACGCCGCTTTCGCGCAGCAGGTTGCCCAGCATCAACATGCTGATCAGGGGCGTGGCATCGGGCACCAACAAACCAGCTACCAAAGTGATCGCGATAGGAAAGATGATCAGCGCCCGCTTCGACACCGGCCGGGGCGCATAGTCCATGCGAATGCGACGCTCTTCCTTGGTCGTCATCAGCCTCATAATCGGCGGCTGGATGATCGGGATCAAACTCATGTAGGAATAGGCCGCCACAGCGATCGGCGCCAGCAGCTCCGGCGCCAGCTTGCTCGCCACAAAAATCGAGGTAGGCCCATCGATGGCGCCGATCACGCCGATAGACGCCGCCTGATTCAGAGGAAAGCCCAGCAGTGTGGCCAGGATCAGCGTCCCAAAAATGCCGAACTGGCCCGCAGCTCCCAAAAGCACCATCCTGGGCTGGGCCAGCAACGGGCTAAAGTCGATCATGGCGCCCACGCCCACAAAGATCAACAACGGGAACAACTCGGTGCTGATGCCTACCTTGTACAAGACGGCAAACAAACCCAGCCCTTCCGTCATACCCGTCATCGGGATATTGGCCACGATGCAGCCAAACCCGATGGGCAGCAGCAGGACCGGCTCGTACTCTTTGATGATGGCCAACGCCACCAACACCGCCCCCACGGCAATCATCAGAGCGTTGCCCACCGTAAACTGGGATAGGCCCTTGACCAGCTCGGCCCAGATCAATGTAAAGTCCATAGCTCCCGCCTCCTCGCGAATAGATGCGCCGTTGCGCCAGTCAAAGTGCCTAGCAGCTTGTCGGAGAGAAAACCACCGAGGCAAAACGCCGTCTATTTTGTC
>CAYVLO010000375.1:0-3817 GCA_964452125.1 uncultured Anaerolineaceae bacterium
GTCTCCACTTTGTCGAGTGGACGCCCGCCACGGATGTGGCCCAGAACTCGCGGACCATCGGCCGCACCGGCGTCGAGTCGCCGGTGAACCTGGTGGTCGCGAGCGCCGGTCAGGAAGTGGGCGATCTGGGGCAGGTGTTCGTCGACGGGCACGATGTGTCGGTTAATGAGCGGGGCTATAACGTCGTCGTCATCGATGCGTCCACGGGCCAGGTGCTCCGGTCGGCGAATTTCGATACCCATCTGGACCCAGGCGCCGCTTTGGCGATGGCCGAATTCCTGGAGGCCGTGCCCTCGGGTCAGATTGTTGCCGTGGCGGCGGCCGACGAGGCGTCGCGTCTCTTGGATGAGCGGGTGGTGCAGGCCTTGCACGGGATCGGCGCTGTGGGCGATCTCCGGGGACGATTCCGGTGGGGGCATGCCGTCATTGGCGTGAAGGGCGCAGCTCCCGGAACGGCGGTGGAGGCGCTGGACGGGCTGCGTCCGGTTTTTGCTGTGGCAGGTGAAGGCGCCACCGAACCGGGTATGGCCGCTGCCTTTTCCTTTCTTCGCTTCGAGTCCATATCTCGATAGGCACAGGTCCTTGCCGTGAAGCTGCCCCGAATTTGACAGGCTGTGGGCAACCCACTATAATCGGGCTCGAGGGCTGGAAAAAAGAGGGAGTAAACAATGATTGACGTAAATGAACTTCGCAAGGGCGTGACCTTTACCATGGATGGGGAACTGTACAAGGTCATAGACTATCACCATAACAAGACCGGTCGGGGCAAGGCGACGATCCGCACCAAGCTGCGGAATCTGCGCAGTGGCGCGACCATGGACAAGACCTTTATCTCGGCAGATCGGGTGCAGGATATCCGGCTGGAGCATCAGACGGTTCAATACCTTTACCGCGACGAGCACTTTTACTACTTTATGGATGTAGAGACATTTGAGCAGTTTCCCCTCTCGGCAGCCATCATGGAGGATGCCGAGCCGTTTCTGGTGGCCAATATGGAGATCGAGCTTTCGAGCTATGAGGGGGAGCCCATTGACGTGGAGCTGCCCATTACCGTAGACCTGACGGTTATTGAAGCGCCTCCCGGTTTTGCGGGAGACACGGCGCAGGGAGCGACCAAAGAAGTCACACTGGAGACGGGTTACAAGGTGCAGGTACCCTTGTTCATCAACAACGGCGATGTGTTGCGCATCGACACTCGCGACGGTCGGTACCTGACCCGAGTCTAGTGGAAGGGCCGATGGCGTCAATGGTCGAGAGCTGCTTACCCAGGCTGGCTCTTTTGTGACCGCAGCGCGCCGCGCTTTTGAACTGCACACACAAAAGCCCGACTCAGTTGAGTCGGGCTTTATACTGCCTGCGATAAGGTTAGCGCTCGATAAAGTAGCTGACCTGGACGTTGTAGCTTACTTGCAGCTCGCCAGGGCTGACCGGACCGGCGCCGCTGACAAGGGCTTTTTCCAAGACGACCGCCACCGGAGACACGCCACCGCCGACCACCTCGCTCACCGACATGACCGGGCCCAACTGGACGCCGGTTAGTTCGGCCAGAGCCTCAGCGCGGGCTTTGGCGTCTTCGATTGCTTTGGCCCGAGCATCCTCCAACCCGGCGGCCGGATCGTCGGTGCTGAAGCTAATGCCCCACATGTTGTTGACACCCGCCTCCAGGGCCGTGTCCAAGACGTCGCCGATCATTTCCAGATCGCGGACGGTAATGGTGACCATGTTGGAGACGCGATAGGTGGGAGTGGCTTCTTCCGTTTCAATGCCTTCGACCCTGGGCATCATTTCGGCGTTGCGTTCCTGCTGAATGCTAAAGTTGGACGTTTGAATGTCCTTCTCGGCGATCCCGGCCTTTTCCAGGGCTTCCAGAATGGCCGTCATCTTGGCCGCATTGTCATCCACGGCGCCGCGGACGGTGTCGCCTTTGGTCTCGACGCCAAGGCTGATCCGGGCAAGATCGGGCACGACGTTGGCATACCCCTGGCCTACCACTGTGATGACCTCAGCGGCGCTGTACTTGACCTCTGCGTCCCCGGTTTGGGCGGCAACCGGATTGGCCGCCTGGCCCCAGATCCAAATCCCTGCTAGCCCTATGGGTATGATCAAGGCGATAGCGACTACAGCAAGCAAAATCTTCTTTCCCATGGTTTCCCTCCACTTGTTCGATTGCTTCAGGCTTCTTGGCGCCTGTGTATTGTAGACGCCAGGAACCCGAGAATGGTTCCAGCGGTGGACGGGGAACTGGAGATTTGGAATGGGCAAATCCAAAGGATCATGGGTTTGGTGGAGTGGGAGGCTTGGGGCGGGTACCGAGGGCTATGGTTCCGAGAAGGGGTAGGGAGATGGATATTTTACATAATGAACAACCTGGCGCAGATCGCCGATCTTTTTGTCCGTTGCCAGAGAGTGGCGATTCCCACGGTCGATTAGCAATGCGTCCAGTCCGGCGCTCTGAGCCCCTTCAATGTCATCCCCAATGTGATCGCCCACGTACAGCAGTCGGTGGGGAGGCGAACCGGCCTTGGAGATAGCCAGGTGAAAGATGCGCGGGTCGGGTTTGGCAATCCCCACCTCGGCCGACACGATCACAAACTGGGCGTACTGGTCCAATCCAAAGCGGCGTAACACGGCTCGCAAGTGAGTACCCCAGTTCGAAAGAATGCTGATGCCGAGCCCCAGTTCCTGCAGGGCGTCAAACGTGGGAAAGACGTCTTCGTACAGGGTGTCAAAGCGCCCCTCAAGCAACCAGGACAGCATTTCCTCGGCCAGATGGGGGTGATCCGGCCAAATCTGCGCCAGGTTGCCCTTCCACCAGTCATTCAACTGGCGTCCATCGGCGCCGAGCCCCTTGGCTTCTTCCCGCGAATCGGATATGTTGGTCAGGAACCGCCGCTGGAGAATTTGGGCGTGCTCGTCGGTGGCGGGCAGACCTGCGTCGGCCAGGAACTCTTGAAAGGGTGTGCGATCGCGAAACCCAATGAGGGTTCCACCGACATCGAAAATCACCATGTCAAAACGGAATGGCCGAGTTGGTTTCTGCATGGGATTTCTCTCCTTGGGGGTATGCAGAATTCCGAGTCAGTCCCGTTCCTCGTTCGCGTCTCCTGTCAAAAGACGACCCAGGCAGGTAAGTAGCAGATGTTGGAAAATGCGGCTCAACAAGAAGGCTTTCTCTTCATCGGTTATCTCCTGGTGATGGACGGGGTCTAGTAGAGATCGAATTGCTTGCCAGCGCTCTTTGGGCGGCAGTTCGGGTTGCGTATCCTGGGAGATCTGCCACAACCCCTCGGTGAGCACCCATGTCGCCTCTTCGTGCACCGAATCCAATTCGGCTGACCAGCCCTGGATATACTGACGACTGGCGCCCACCATCAGCCCCTCGGCGATGCTTCCGACCAGAAGCCGCTGCCAGAATTCCTCTTGGGCAAAAAGGGCATTTTCCAGAGCCACCACACCCACCGCCCCAATATCGAGTTTTGATGCGAATTGGCTGAATTGCTTGGCTGTGATCTTGGAGCGCAGTTGGCAGAGATAGGTGTGGAACCTGTGGGCAGTGTTAAGGCAGTTCTCGCGCTCCCTGCCGGGCGGCGTCCAAACGAGCAATGCCCCCTGGAGTGCGACGAGGGATTGGGGCGTCGGTTGGCGCAAAATCGAGCTGATTACAGCTTGTAGGTTTTCCAATGGTTCATCTCCCACCGCAATCGCTGTCAAAGGCATTATACCACAGCCTGCGGAAACTTGGAATGGGCTCGCCCTACTATGCAGGGCAAACGCATTTGGACTAACGGAGATTCACCAGGTGGGCCTGGCGATCATT
>CAYVLO010000376.1:0-3816 GCA_964452125.1 uncultured Anaerolineaceae bacterium
ATCAACTTGCCCACGCCAGGACCCAACACGGCCAAGACGCTGATGGCCAGCAGGATAAAGGGGAAGGCGAGCTGAATGTCGCCGATGCGCATGATAATGTCGTCGATTTTGCCGCCGGAATATCCCGAGATGAGACCCAGCAAGACGCCTATCGACCCGGCAATGAACACTGCCGACAATCCGACCGCCAACGATATGCGTGCGCCATAGACGAGTCGGGCCAGCACATCACGGCCCAGGGTATCGGTGCCAAGGACATGGAGGGTGCCATCGGGCGTGCGAAAGCCCGGCGGCTTGAGGCGTTGGACGATGTTGATCGTTTCTGGGTTGTGAGGAGTCAAAAGGGGCGCAAAAATGGCGACGAACACGGCGGTGGCGACAATCAAGGCGCCAATCAGCGCCAGTTTGTGGCGCCACAGGCTGCGCAGGGCCGCAAATCGAGGGCGCGCGCGGATGGCCCCGCCATCGGTGGTCAGTATGGGCCGGTTCTGAGTGGATTCGGCTGCAGGCGCAAGTCTACGGGCTTCGGACATCGTTTGACCTCTGTTCTGTCAGCTATAGTGAATGCGCGGATCGAGCCAGGCGTACATCAGGTCGATCCCCAGATTGACCAGCGTAAAAGCGGTGGCCAAGATGGTCACGCCGGCCTGAACCACGGCAAAGTCCTTGTTGTAGATCGCCTCGACGATCAGGCGGCCCACCCCCGGCCAGGCAAAAATGCTCTCGGTGATCACCGAACCGCCCAGCAGGAACCCAAGTTGCAGGCCGATGGCCGTCACCAGTGGCAATAGGGCGTTGCGCAGGGCGTGGAGGTAGATGACCTTGTTCTCGGTCAGACCTTTGGCCCGCGCCGTCCGGACATAGTCCTGCTGAATGACTTCTAACAGCGACGACCGGGTGAGGCGCATGTTGCGAGCCAGCGAAAAGGCGGCCAGGGTAAAGGCCGGCATGAGCAGGTTTTTCCAATCGCCCCTGCCGGAAATGGGCAGCCACCTGAGCCAGACGCCAAAGATCAACATCAGCATGATGCCGAGCCAAAAACTGGGCACCGATTGGCCGATGAGGGCGATCACCGTAGAGACATGATCGATCAGGGTATTGGGTCGGGTGGCCGAAATGACGCCAATGGGAACGGCAAATACGACCGAAATGACCAGGGCCACCATGGCCAATTGTAGCGTAGCCGGGAAGCGGTGGGTGACGACGTCGAACGCGGGTTGGTGATAGCGGACCGATTCGCCAAAATCCCCCCGGATCGCCCCGCTGGCGAAGGAGATGTATTGCTCGTACCAGGGGCGATCGAATCCTTTGAGTTGCCGGTAGGCGTCGATCTGTTCCTGGGTCATGTAATTGGCGGCCTCACCGAGCAGCACTTCGGTCGGATCGCCGGTGAGGAACATCATGCCAAAGGCAACGATGCTGACTCCAAAAATGACGATAAGCGTTTGCAGTAGCCTTCGGATTACGTATTGCATGCCGGGTCTTCCATTCTGCGATTGCCTCGTTGCGGAGGATGGCTCGGGCTGCCTCGTGTTGCCGCCGGCAAGCAGCACAGAAAAGGCGCTCTATCCCGCTCGGCCCGATGGTTCTGCTGGGCCGAGCGGGAAACAGGGTGATTGCCAGGATTCAGGTTCGGGTTCCGAATTCATCCTCAGAACCCGAACCTGTGTTCCCGGTTCGAATGGTTATTCGTTCAGTGTGGCGCCGATCAACAGGATGCGCTCGTCGGCGCGGGGTTCCCAGTTGAGCCGGTTGGACACACCATAAAAGTCGGTCTGGTTGTAGATCTGGACCACGGCAGCGTCCTCGTGGGCGATTTTCTCGGCTTCCCAGCAGAGTTTGAGCCGCTCCTGCGGGTCAAACACGTCGTTGAGTTCAGTGAGGATCTCGGCCACGCGGTCGTTCACGTAGCGAGAGCGGTTCGAACCAGAGTTCGGTTCGACGTAGCCCAGGTCGGCGCGGCACTCAAAGCCGGGGCCCGAGCCGATCAGGTGCAGGTCGGAAAAGCCCTCGCCGCGGTTGGCGGACTTGCCGATGAACACCGACCAGTCCAGCACGGTGACGTCGACCTGGATGCCGACTTTGCCCATGTCCGAGGCAAAGACCAGGCACATGTCTCTGTCCTTGATGTAGCGGCCGTTGGGGCAGTCCATGCCCAGGACGAGCTTGGCGCCGTCCTTTTCGCGGATGCCGTCGGCGCCCATCACCCAGCCCGCTTCGTCCAGAAGCTGAGCGGCCTTTTCGGGATCGTAGGGGTAGGGTTCGATGTTGGGGCTGCCGTTGGGCGGGTTGATGATGTTGCCCGAGCACACGCCGGCGCCGGCCAACAACGAGTTCATCATGGTGTCGCAGTCAAAGGCATAGTTCATGGCCTGGCGCACGCGCACATCCTGCAGGGCGGGGTGCCGTTCCATGCCCAGGCCAAAGAACATGCGGCGCAACCCGCTGACGGTCGCCAGGCGGGCATCGGGCGCCTGGGCAATCGAGATGGCCAGGTCGGGGGGTACGTTGGTGATGATGTCGGCGTTGCCAGCCTTGAGTTCGTTGATGCGCGTCGCTGCCTCGGGGGCGGCTCGCCAGATGATGGTCTTGATGGCTTCGGGGCCGTCCTTGTATTCTTCCCAGGCCTCGATGACGACGCGCTCGTCGGGGACGACTTCGACGACCTTGTAGGGGCCACTGCCGATGCCGGCCATGGCAAATTCCTGCTGGGTATGCTCGGACAGGTACTTGGGCGGCAAGGCGCAGGTCTGCATGTGGGCCATGTGGATGGGGACGATGGGGTTGGGCGCCTTGGTCACGACCTTGAGGGTGTACTCATCGACTGCTTCAGCATAGTCGAGGTTGAGCATGGTGTACTGGTAGTTGACGTCGCCTTCGCCCGCCGCCAGCAGGTCGCGGCCGCGGTTCAGAGAGAAGGCAAAGGCTTCGGCATTGACCGGCTCGCCGTTGTGGAAGGTGTACCCCTCTTTGAGCTTGAACTCCCATGTGAGTTCGTCAATGTTCTGCCACGATTCGGCGACGTAGGGCTGGAGCGCCACATCGTTGTCGAATCTGGTCAGGGTCTGGAAGAGGTGTTTCTGCAGGCTGTCGTCGGGCAACGATTGGGTGTATTGGGGGTCAATGGTGATGATCTCGGCGCCCTGCAGGACCACAACCGGTTTCTGGGGGCTGGGGGTCGGGGTGACGACTTTTTCGACCTCCACCTCAACGACCTCGGTGATCACCTTTTCGACAATCTCGGACGTTCCAGCGACGATGACTGTTTCTTGTACAACCTGGGTGACGACTTTTTCAACGACTTGCGGCGCTGGCGTGGCCCCGCAGGCGGCCATCAGCATCGACGCGACGATCATGAGACTGATCAGAATTCCAAAGCGCTTCATAACTACTCCTCCTTATTTGTGTCGAACCTTTTCGTACTACAAGATGGAACCGTTGGCAAAATCGCTGTGCTCACCTCCTTTAGAATCTGTAGGGCGCCATCTGCACCAGACAACCACCCAAGGTCCTGACCAGAGAGCCTTCTATTCACCAGGTCAAGGTACGGCAACAACCAAGGGGAACCAGTGAAGAAACACCAAGTCGATATATCCTATAGGATACAGAGTCTATTGTACAACAGATTGGGGAGCCTGTCAAATTGCTCCCGACAAAGATGTGGAGCCATTCTCAAATCCACTCGGCCGGGATGGCACTTGTGGCTCACCTCCTGCGATCGGGTAGGGGCGCCCATCCTGCGGGCGGGTCTCAGACCCGCCCTTACAGACAACCGAGCACGCCATGCCGCAAATACGATGTCAGGGTCGCTCGTAC
>CAYVLO010000377.1:0-3814 GCA_964452125.1 uncultured Anaerolineaceae bacterium
GACCAAGACATAAACGTCGCCCGGCACGCGGATCTCATTCAGCCAAAAGCGAAAGACCACACCGGTGGTTGGCACAAGCACCTGCCCGATCAGGTTCGCAGGGCGAAAGAACCATCCAGCCCCCCGAACGAGCAGCGCCAGCCCCCACAAGAAGGGAAGAAGCAAAATAGCCTCGTCCTGGGCAAAGATGGCGGCCCAAAAGCTCACCACCCACAGCCAAGCCGGCCATTGCCGCTTTGGCCCCTCTCGAACAGGGAACAGCACACTTGTATAGAAAAAGTAGGTAGTCAAAAGAACCAGAAGTTGGAGCAGGGCATACATACGCGCTCGCCCGCCCCAAACCACAGCTTCCGGCGCCAACGCGAGCATTGCCACAGCCAGCAGCGCCGCCCGCCTGCCAAGCATCCCCCGAGCAAGGACAAACAAAATCGGTAAGGTAAAGGCGCCGATCAACAGGCTTGGCAGCCGCGCCACCCCGTCGCTAAAGCCGAACACACTGAAAAAGGCCGCTTCGATGTACGAAAAGAGGGATCCACTGGGATAAAGCACGCCCGAGGGCAACACGGGAAGTCCTCCCGAGCGCAGGATGCTGATCCCCGTGAGCATCGAGGAGTACTCGTCGAGAAAGGGCGGCACCCTCAGCAGGTAGGCGCCTCGAAGGGCCACCCCCACGAGGCCGAGCGCGATCACCAGCGTCCAATCTTGTCTCAGGTTGTTCTGATTACGACTGCTCACCACTGCCAATTGTCTTTCAGGCTCCGGCCCACCACTTGGACCTTTTTGCCATCAAAAGGGTAGGGCGACCTTCTCGAAGGCCGCCCTACATTGTATCACATCTTGGAACAGAAGCCTATCTCATCGGCTGCACCGATACATGGTCAAAGCGGGCATCCGAGGCCTGGTAGACAAAGAACCCAACGGTCCCCTCGGTAAAGGTCGTGCCGACGGTGTCGTTATAGTCGAACACCTGGATATCGTTCACATAGCAGCGGATCCTCGACCCTTGCACATCCACTCGCATCCAATACCAGGTGTTGTGCCTGAGCGTCAAACCCAAGGGCCTCAGGTTGTTGATGCCGCGAAGCTCAAGCAAGTCGAGGGGATTGCTAAAGTGATAGTTGTACGCGCAATCATCCCCGCATTCCTCGTCGGTACGCAGTTGCATCAAGATGACCCGCATCTTGGTATCTGCGCCAGGCAACATGACAAAGTAATAGCCCGTCACATACCGCCCTGTCAGCTCGGGATCTTCGTGGGCTATCCCTCGGAAAAACAGGCCAATCTGCTCTCCATCGAACGGGCCATCGCCGAGGTAGACCCGCGCCTTGAAGCTATAGTCCGTCCACTTTTCCGCTTCTGGATTCTGGTAGACGAACAACGCATCGTGCGCCCCATTTTCCGGCTTTGTCACCCCCAGGTAGTTGCTGTGACGCAGAACCCGCGAACCATCGTCGCTGATTCCATTGGCATAATACCATTGCTCTGGTTTCAATCGCCAGTAGTTCAAGAAGGGCTTCCAGTAGCCACTGGGCCTTTCAAACTCCTCCTGGAGGAGATAGGGCTCTTTGACCGAGATAGTGGCCTTCACTGGCGCCGTCATTGGCCATCCCTTGGAAACCGTGGCAACGACGCTATTCTCATAGACGCCCGGGGTTGTGGTAGTCTGCACTTGATAGAGGACTTTGAGCGAGGCTCCGGCCTGGACGGTAAAGGGACCCGTCCAAACGATCTCACCGGTTGTGCCCGAGGGCAACGAGGTCACCTGGCTGCCATCCATCATCTTGACAAAGGTGAACCCTGGGGGCAGCGTATCGTGGATCGACGCGATCTCCCCGGGTACCGTGCCCGTATTCACAAATTCCACTTCGTAGACCACCAACCCAGGCGTATCATTGTACACCAACGTCGGATCGGCCTTCTTGGTCGCCTCAAAGATGGCCGGCTTGTAGTTGCGATGGACGATGGGCAGCACGACCGTACGAGTGAGGATTTCGCGGACCTCGAAGGACACGCTATCGGTAAGGATGGTCCCACCCTCCAGCTCACCCGATGCCTCGTTGGTCAAAGCCAGCACTGCACTGGTTACGGGCGCCGTAGCCTCGAATTCGAGCACCAGCCCATCCTGCCCAGGAACGCTCAAAGGACCCGTCCAGGTAATCACTCCTGTGGACCCACTAGGTGCCATGGACACGTCGCTGCTGTCCGTCATTTGCGAAAAGGTCACGCCGTCAGGCAGCGCATCGCTGACCGATGACAAAGACATTGGCACATAGCCGCTGTTGGCAAAAGCCAAGGTAAAGGTAACCAATTCCCCCGGCCTCACCACATCCGGCCGCACGTCCTTGGTCATGGTCACCGAGCCGATTCCGACCAGCACGTCGGCTCCGTCCTCGAACTGCTCCGCGCCCACCGTGGCCACCACATGATTCGTATAAGGCGTGGCGCTCAAGGGAACCTCGGGGCGCACCCAAACAAAGTACGACAGGGTGACGGGTTCCGTAGGCTTGACAGGGAGGTCGCTCCAGGTAAGCGTCTGCAGAGACACACTCGGCAATGGCAGCTCGCTGCTCGCCATGCCCATGTACTCAAAGCCGGTCGGCAAGGTGTCCACCACATCCACCTCGACGTCAGCGGCTGTGGTATTGGTCAGAACCACCTGATAGGTCAAAACCTTGGGGGGGGCGATCACCGGCGAATCCACGGTTTTGGAAATCTCCAAAGTGGCTTGCACGGCTTGAACCGGGGGGACGCCCTGTACCAGTAGGATCGCTGCTGTCAGAACCAGCAGGACAACAGCAATAGGCAAGATCCATCGAAATCTCATTTTTTCTCTCCGAATTTTTATGCCACGCCCGCTCAGTCGGTCAGCGGGGTGACACGGATATAATCATAAATGGCCAAGGTGTAGTAGGTGCCAAAGCCGACCGTACCGTGAGGCCAGGCATTGGCCGGGTCGGTTACGTTAAAGGCCTTGGTCATGCCATCAACCTCATCCCCAAACCACACCTCAATATTGTTGCCGCGCACTTCGATCACGACGTCATACCAATGTTTGCGGCCAATCCGATTGGGGTAGACAAAGGTCTTCAGGGTATCGTACGACCAGTACGCCGGGTCGCTTGCCTTGATCCGCCCCAGGTAGAGGGTATCGTTGTCGGGCCGCATGAACAGATAGTATCCACCCACCGCCTTGCCGTCCATCTGGCCCGAATTCTGATAGGTTCCCCGGAACCAGATACCCGACAGGCCGCGCATAAGGTTTTCTTCCTTCGAGTCTCGCAAGCGGGTTTCGATGCGATAATCGGTCCAATTCTGCGCGCCGGGCGCCAGGTACATCGACAGATCGTAGCCTATCCAGGGTGCATCGCCCCGCCGATAATCATAGACGTACACACCGCCACTGGCATACCACCGTCTTGGATCGAGCCCGGTAAAGTTGGTAAAGGGCACCCAATCTTGGGGTGGGTTCGTGTCAAAAGTCTCTTCGTAGGGCAGCCCACCGCCCAGATTGGTCGTTGCCGAGGCAGACCCAATCGGAGTCTGGGCCGGGTCATAGGCCGTCACGGTATTGACCTTCTCGCCGCCCCCTCCAGTCGTTACCTGGTAGATCAGGATCAGGTCCTCACCGGGAGCAATGTCCCAACTGCCGGTCCAGGAGATCTTGCCGGTTGTTCCTGTCGGCGGACTGGATACCTCGCTGCCACTGGCCATAGAAACAAACACAAACTCAGAAGGCAACTGATCTTCGATGAGGCTCACCGTTCCGGCTGCCGTTCCGGCATTCTGGATCTGAACGGTGTACTGGACCTGCTCC
>CAYVLO010000378.1:0-3814 GCA_964452125.1 uncultured Anaerolineaceae bacterium
CGGCTTTGCCGCCTCCGTTCCTCAGAATGACAACCCTCTCCGACAGGCTGCTAGGCAGTATAGGTCGTCGCCGACGTACTGCCGCCGCGCCCCGTCCAATTGGTGTGATAGAACTCGCCGCGCGGCTTGTCCACCCGCTCATAGGTGTGGGCGCCAAAGTAATCGCGCTGGGCCTGGAGAATGTTGGCCGACAGCCGGTCGGTTCGATAGCCATCATAGTAGGCCAGCGCGCTGCTAAAGGCAGGCACCGACACGCCGTGGGTCACCGCCTGGGCAACCACCCGCCGCCAGGCCGCCTGGCTGCCATCGATGGCTTTTTGGAAATAATCGGCCAGCAGCAGATTCGCCAGGTTGGGATCGCGGTCAAAGGCCTCTTTGATCCGCTCCAGGAACTGGGCGCGGATGATGCAGCCTTCGCGCCACAACAAGGCGATGCCGCCATAGTTCAGCTCCCAGCCATACTCCTTGGCGGCCATCTTGAGCAACTGGAATCCCTGGGCATAGGAGCAGATCTTGCTGGCATAGAGCGCCTGGCGGATGTCCTCGATCAGCGCCTTCTTGTCCCCCTCAAACCGGGTGGCGGGTCCCGCCAAGACCTTGCTGGCAGCCACCCGCTCTTCCTTGATGGCCGACATGGCCCGGGCAAACACCGCCTCGGCGATGGTCGGCGCCGGCGTGCCCATGTCCAGGGCGCTCTGGCTGGTCCACTTGCCGGTGCCCTTTTGACCGGCTGTGTCCAGGATCACGTCCACGATAGGCCGGCCTGTCTCCTCATCCACAAAGGCCAGGATCTCGCTGGTGATGCCCACCAGGTAGCTGTCCAGCTCGCCCTTGTTCCACTCGGCAAACACCTCGGCCATCTCGGCCGGCTCCATACCCAGCAGGTGTTTCATCAGGAAATAGGCCTCGGCGATCATCTGCATGTCGCCGTATTCGATGCCGTTGTGCACCATCTTCACATAGTGGCCCGCTCCGTCGCGGCCCACCCAATCGCAACAGGGCGTGCCATCGGCCACCTTGGCCGCGATGGCCTGAAAGATCGGCATGACGTAGGGCCACGCCTCGGGCGTGCCGCCAGGCATGATGCTCGGTCCCAGCAACGCCCCCTCCTCGCCCCCCGATACGCCCGTGCCGATGTAGCGCAGGCCGCGGGCCTCCAGATAGCGGGTACGGCGGATGGTATCGCCGAAAAAGCTGTTGCCGCCATCAATGATGATATCGCCCTCGTCCAGGTAGGGGATCAGCAATTCGATGAAATCATCCACCGGCTGCCCGGCTTTGACCATCAACATCACCTTGCGCGGCAGGGCCAGCAATTCGCAGAATTCTTCGACGCTGTGCGCGCCGACAATGTTTTTGCCCTTGGCGCGCCCCTCCAGAAACTGGTCGACCTTTTCCACCGTGCGATTGTACGCCGCCACGGTGAAGCCCTTGCTCTCCATGTTCAAAATCAGGTTCTCGCCCATCACGGCGAGTCCAATCAAACCAATGTCTGCCTTTTTCATGTCTCCCTCTCTTGTCCCTTTCTCAGGCAAAATCAAGCCCGAACCCGGTATAGCAATTCTCCAGCCTTGGGCACCATCAGGATGCCCTCTTCCTCACGGCCCTGCCATTCCCCCAGGTCGATGCTGGCGGGATCCAGGTAGCCCAGGTTGACCCGCTCGCACCGCTCCCGCGGGATCGACGTGGCCAACGTCACCTGGATGCGGGGGCGTTCGATGCCGGTTTCGGCGTCGTACTCGCCCATCCCCTTCAGGTGCGTCGAATGGGCCAGCACGCCCCACGGATACCCCTTGAAGCGATCCCACTGCTTGGCGAAGTAATCGCGCACGTGATAGCCGATCTCGTCCAGCACCTTGCCGTGCGTATAAGAAATCTCGGTGATGTGCGGCGCATAGATGATCACCTCGCCGCCGTCAGCGATGGCCGGTTCCATCTTGTACATCCCCTTGGCCGCCGTCCACAGATCGTCGTACATGGTGGGCATCACCGACAGCACGCGGCGGTACGGCTGGTCCACGTACAGCACGTGCAACTGGGACGACAGCCCCGCGGCCGCCTGCCAGGCTGTCTGGGGCGAACCCACGTACATCCCTGCCAATCCCTGATAGGTCACCACCAGGGCAAAGCAGAGGGTCGGCCGGTCGATCAGCGCCGCCGCCCGGTCGATGACGGCCCGCACCGGGGTGTGGGGTGCGCCGATCACCTCGTAGCTGGTGATGAGGGCCCCCAGCCAATGGGTAAAGTTGGTCACCTCCGGGCCGCCAATCCCGGGGAAAAAGTACTTGTGGCCCCCCGAGAAACCCACCACCTCGTGGGGGAACACCGGCCCCAGGATGATCAACTGGTCATAGTCGGCCACCAACTTGTTGACCGTGACCGGCAGATCCTGCACCAACATACCCTGCGACAGCTCGGCCACCTCCGCCTCGGGGATGACCCCCAACTGCATCAGGCTATCGGGTTGATCCCAGTGGTGATTGAACAGGTGGACGCCGGCATAGGTGGTGGCCCGTTCCTCGGCAGTGATGCCCACCAGGCGGTTCAGCGCCTCGTCGCTCATCATGGGATGCGTGCCCAACGCCACCAGGTAATCCAGCGCTGCCACCCGCCCCCAAAGGTTCTCGAAAAACGCCCGAAATAAAAGTGGCAGGGGCATGGTCCGCGTGCTATCGGGGATGATCACCAGCACCCGCCGGCCTTCCAGATCGACCTGGGCAAAGGCCTGGGCCACCAACGCCCGCACCTCGTCAGGAGTCAAAAACTGAGCCGTGCTGCCCTGGCTCACCAACAAATCTTTTACTGGTTCCATCTTTTCACCTGTCATTTCTTCCAAGGCGGAGTTTCGGGCAACAGTTTTTCGAACTCGGCAATGAGCATCGCCTCATAGTCGCCCGCGTATTCGCCCGCCAGGAATTTGTGTACGGCTTCCTCGTAAAAGCGCTTCCACGACGCGTCTTCGGCGCCAGGATTGATGGGATAGAACAGGGCGTTGTTGGCCCGCGCCGCATTCATGTCCCCGGGCGCGTCGCCGATCATCAGCACATGGTCGCTCGGATATTTGCCCGCCGTGGCCAGTTTGAGATGCTGGGCCTTGGCGCCCATCTCCTGCCCGGCGATGACCCGCACATAGCGGGCGATGTCGTGCTCTTCCCACTCTCGGGTCAGCGCCTCCAGAGGCGTGGCCGATACGACGATCATGTCGGCCTTGTCGGCCAGAAAGGCCAGGCTCTCACGCACGTAGGGAAAAGGGGGCACCCCATAGACCATGTCGGTGATCGACTGGTTGACGCCTTCGGTCCAGGCCCAGGCCGTCGCCAGCTCGGCAGGCAGTTCCTCCTCAGACCGGGCCGCCATAAAGGCCTTGAGTCCGTCATTGCTCTTGGCAAAGGCCGGGTCGGCAATGAACTCGCGCAGCAGCGGCGCCTCGGGGGGAGTCACGTGGCGGGCCTGCACCTCGGGCCGCTCCCGCAATAGATCAAAGACCATCACCAAGGCGGGCCAGCGATTGATCCCGCGCCACTTGGAATACAGATTGACAAACTCGGCCGCCTCGCGGGCATATTTGGACACCGCCTGCAGGTTCCAATGCTTGATGATATTGGGCGCAAAGCACTCTTTGTGTTTGATCTCCATCGTGTCGAACGCACAGCCGTCTGAATCGATGCCGATGAAAAATTCGTGTTCTGGCTCTAGATCGGCCAGGACTTCCGCTGCTTGTGGATATTCCATGACTCTTCCTCCTTGTACGAATGCCAGGCTGCTAGCAGCCTGTCGGAGAGGGTTGTCATTCTGAGGAACGGAGGCGGCAAAG
>CAYVLO010000379.1:0-3809 GCA_964452125.1 uncultured Anaerolineaceae bacterium
GAAAACCCCTTCGTGGCTTGCCCGGTCTTGAGCACGGCACGCCGTGCCCCTTCCCCCTGGGGCGGGGTTCGGGCCGCACATTCAAGAGTTTGGGCAGATCCGGTTGAGCCTTTTTGGAGTGCGGCACCTTGGTGCCGCGCCCGCGCCGCCGGGGAAAACCCCTTCGTGGCTTGCCCGGTCTTGAGCACGGCACGCCGTGCCCCTTCCCACGAGACGTGGCTTTGGCGGGGTGTGCAGAGGGGGCACCGCATCGAGCCGGTAGTTACTTTTTGGGCGCCCAGGTGCAAAATTCGTCGCTGCTGGAGCCATGAGTAAGTTGCGTCCAGGCACCACTGGCCCGATCCACGATAAAGAGCTTTTTCTCGCCCAGCTTGTCGCTGTACAGAACCAACCGCTGACCATCGGGCGACCAATCGGCCAGTCCTTCGATGCTATCGGGTGACTGGCTCAGATTTCTCGGGTTCGAGCCGTCGGCATTCATGGTATAGATCTCTTGATTCCCGTCGCGCGCAGTGTTAAAGGCAATCTCTTGGCCGTCGGGCGACCACATGGCATAGCGATCCCGGCCGGGCATCTGGGTCAGGTTCACCGGCTGGGTCCCGTCGGCATTCATACGCCATACGTCCAGGTTTCCAGCCCGATCGGAGGTAAAGGCAATCGTCGCCCCTTCGGGCGACCAAGCGGGAAACCGATCCTGGGCGGGATGATCGGTGAGGGAGCGCAGCCCGGTTCCGTCGACGTTCACCACCCAGATCTCCCAGTTTCCGCTGCGGTCGCTCTCAAAGGCAATGCGTTGCCCATCGGGCGACCAGGTGGGCCAGCCATCGTTGGTGGCAGGGTCGGTCAGCCGCACCACTTCCCCCACCCTCTCCCCGGCTACAGGGTCAAAATCCAGCAGATAGATCGAACCGGGTCCCAGCCCCCATTTACCAGCAGGGGTATCGCGCAGAGAGATAAAAGCGATACGCCGGCCGTCGGGCGACCACACCGGCGCCACGTCGTCGGCCCAGGAGTGGGTCAGTTTGGTCAGCCGCGAGCCATCGGGCTTGACGGCAAAAACCTCGTAATCGCTGCGGCCGGCCTGTTTGGTCTCAAAGGCAATCCACTCCAAGGCAAAGGGCTCGGGGGTGGCTGTGGGTGTGAGCCCGGGCGACCCAGTGGGCGGAGGGGATGGGCTGCCCGGCGCGGCAGTGGGGGACCGAGGGGTTGCAGAAGGGTCGGGCCGCGGCGTCACCGTCGGCGGATCGCCAAACACCAAGCGGTGGACGGCGGGTACCGTGCTGACCAGCCAAAAGCCGCCTGCCAGTAGCGCCAACAAACCCACGATGCCCAAGGCGATTCCGATCGTGCCCCATCTCTTTCCAGTCATCAAACGTTCTCCACTCCATCCCGGTCAGGGTCAGCCCTGCCAGAGGGTATTATACCACGATCACGAGCCAACCCCAAAGCCTGCCGGACTGGGAGAGGGTGAACGACCCGGGTAAGGGCGCGCTGCCACGTGCCTTCACAGGCACCGAATTCGCGGCAGCAATCGCCCAGCCAGGGCAGGAGCTGCACCTCATACAGAGCCCTCGTCATCCCCGCCTGCCTGCGCAACCCGGTCCCTATTCAGGGCGCGATGGTTTTGCCGGTTTGCCTGGCTTGTAGTATAATCGGCAAGTGGCCCACCAGAATCGGGCGACTGTCTCAGTCAACCCTACGAGGAGTGTTTATTATGGACGTATTGCTGCTTAAGGATGTGGATCGATTGGGAAAAGCAGGCGAAATCAAAAAGGTGTCCGATGGCTATGCCCGCAATTACCTCTACCCCAAAGGCCTGGCTGTGGCCGCCACGCCGGGCGCCATCAAGCAGGCCCAGGCCCTGCGCGAAGCCGAGACCAAACGCAAGGCCAAGGAGTTGAACGAAGCCGAGGCGCTGGCCCAAAAGCTCGACGGCCTGACCGTGACCTTCCAGGCCCGCGCTGGCGAAGGGGACCGATTGTACGGGTCCATCACCAATTCGCACATTGCTGAGGCCATCCAGGAACAGACCGGGCTTCAGGTAGACCGCCGCAAGATCGACTTGGAAGAACCGATCAAAGAGCTGGGCGATCACGCCGTAAGTATCCGACTGGCCGCCTCGGCCGAAGCCAAAATCACCGTTTCGGTCCAGCGCGACGAATAGGCCCTGAGCCGCTGGTGATCGGGCCGATTTGTCCGCTCATTGCATCCGCTGGTTGCGAGGCTGCCACTCCCATGGCAGCCTCCTTTTCGTCCCGGCAGGGAGCATTCGTGGTGGGGCTTGTAGGGGCGCCCCTCGCGGGCGCCCCATTTTCGGGCCAATCGTCTGCGGGGGGGGAGGCATTCCAGCTCACGCGGGGTCGCATGCAACCTTTGGTTGCCACCCTGCGCAACGGGCGGCGGCCACGTGCCACAGTGTGCGTCCGTGATGGCGCCTGTACGGGCTGGTACGCGTCGCCAGCGGCGCGCCTAACCCGCCCGTACAACAGGCACTTGGCTTCGGCCGGGCGCGGCATGCCGCGCCCCTACCGCAGGCATTCCTTGCTCGCCGCCCCCGTCTCGGGGGCGGTCTCTATTCCTGTCAGCCTTCCGCGCCCCGAGATGGGGCGCGGAGCCAGGAGGGGGCATTCGTGATGGCGCCTGTACGGGCTGGTACGCGTCGCCAGCGGCGCGCCTAACCCGCCCGTACAACAGGCACTTGGCTTCGGCCGGGCGCGGCATGCCGCGCCCCTACCGCGAGCATGACGGCGGTAGGTGGACCCGGATCTACGATCCGGGCCGAGCACAGAAGCGAATCCAGGCTCTCTCACCACCCAAGTGAGGATTGCTGCATTTACCCATTTCTCACTTGCCAGCACAAGAGGGATGTGGTATACTTGAATATATGAGAGAATGTTCAAGTATCAGGAAAGCCCAGTGACCGAGAACAACGCTGCGCCCAAGGACGATGTCCAAGCCCGAAGGCAAGAGGCTCTCGCCCACCTGGTGGACGATCACACCGCGGCCCGCCTGGCCGGGATTTTCCGCGCCTTGAGCGACCCCACCCGCGTGCGGATGGTGTCCCTGCTCTCGGGGGCCGAGTTGTGTGTGGGCGATCTGGCCCACGCCCTGGAGATGAGCCAGTCGGCGGTATCCCATCAACTGCGCCTGTTGCACGATCTGGGCCTGGTCCGGCGACGGCGGGCGGGGCGGCAGATCTTTTACGCGCTGGATGACCAACACGTGGCCGATCTGTTCCGGCTGAGCCTGGATCATGTGTCCCACCAGTAGCGGGCGCCATCCAGGGGGAGTACACCTTTGACCGAAAAGACCCAAGTGGAACTCACGTTGTTATTGCCGGGGGGAAACGGGTGCGAACCGTGCCGACAGCGGTTGCAGGACAGGCTCCAGGCGCACCGAGGCGTGGAGGTGACCCACGTGGACGGCGGCGGCGATGCGCCTTTGCTGTGCATCCACTACGATCCCGATCTAATCTCCCCCCAGGGGGTACGCGCGATTGCCGAGAACGAAGGCGCCCAACTCGAGGCGCGCTATGGGCACGAGACCCTGGTCATCCAGGGGCTGGACTGCGCCGATTGCGCGCAAACGCTCGAACGGGCGATTCAGCGCCTTCCGGGCGTCCTTTGGGTCTCGGTCAATTTCGCCGCCAGCACGCTCGCCCTGGAGTATGACATAGAGCAGGTGGAACGGCCCGCCATTGTGGGCCGCATACGAGCCCTGGGCTACGAGATCGACGAGCCTGCCCCAGCGCGGGAGATGGTGTTTCGGGTGGAAGGCCTGGATTGCGCCGACTGCGCGCTGCACCTGGA
>CAYVLO010000380.1:0-3801 GCA_964452125.1 uncultured Anaerolineaceae bacterium
CAATGTGAACCTTCCCGCTGACAATGCCCCGCAGCTTGCTGCGGGGTGGTTTACTGGATGGCGCCTTTTTCCGAGTTTTGGGGCCTTGGTGTATAATAGGTGCCGCATAATCCACAGATAAAGGAGTCTATCAATGGCCAAGTTCTTTCCCGAGCCCTTCCGGATCAAAGCCGTGGAACCGATCAAACTCACTTCGCTGGAGGCCAGGGAGGCTCTTCTGCGAGAGGTTGGTTACAACCCCTTTCTCATCCGCGCAGAAGATGTCTATGTCGATCTGCTGACCGATTCCGGCACCTCAGCCATGAGCGATCACCAGTGGGCCGGTCTGATGGTGGGCGACGAATCGTACGCCGGCTGCCGCAACTATTTTGCCCTCGAGTCGGCCATCCACGAGATCTTTGGCTTTCGGTATTTTGTGCCCACTCACCAGGGACGGGCAGCGGAGAATGTCCTGTTCTCGATCACAGTCCGCCCTGGGTTGCAGGTTCCAAACAACATGCACTTTGATACCACGCGCGCCAACATTGAGGCCCGCGCCGGCGTGGCTGTTGATTTGGTCATTGACGAGGGGCAGGAACCGACCAGCCATCACCCGTTTAAGGGCAACCTCGACATCACCAAGCTCCGGGATTTTATCGAGCGCGTGGGCCCACCCAACATTCCCCTGGGGATGCTGACCATCACCAACAACTCGGGCGGCGGCCAGCCGGTATCGATGCAAAACATCCGAGAGACGTCGGCCACCCTCCACGAATATGGCATCCCTTTCTTTATTGATGCCTGTCGCTATGCCGAAAATTCCTACTTTATCAAGCTCCGCGAACCAGGATATGCCGACAAGAGCACACTGGAAATTGCTCGCGAAATCTTTTCCTACGCCGATGGCTGCACCATGAGCGCCAAGAAGGATGCCCTGGTCAATATCGGCGGCTTTTTGTGCATGAACGACCGCGACCTCTATGAGCGAGCCAGCCAGGAGCTGATCTTGCGCGAAGGGTTTCCCACCTACGGCGGGCTCGCCGGCCGCGATCTGGAGGCCATTGCGCGGGGATTGTGGGAGGGACTGGACGAGAGCTATTTGGCCTATCGGCTGGCCCACACTCGTTACCTGGCCGATCGGCTGACCGAAGAGGGCGTGCCCATTGTCGAGCCGCCCGGCGGGCATGCCGTTTATCTCGACGCCCGGCGTTTTGCGCCTCACATCCCTCAGGAGCAGTTCCCTGGTCAGGCGCTGGTCGTGGCGCTGTATCGCGAAGGCGGCATCCGTGCTGTGGAGATTGGCAGTGTGATGTTTGCCCAGAAGGATGAGGAAACTGGGCAGGTGACCTATCCCGACATGGAGTTGGTGCGCCTGGCCATTCCGCGCCGCGTATACACGCAATCTCACCTCGACTATGTGGCCGACATCATCATTGCTCTCCACCAAAAGCCGGAAAGCCTGCGCGGCCTGCGGATCGTGTACGAAACGCGCTATCTGAGGCATTTCACAGCTCGATTCGAGCCAGTATGATTTTGCGCCGCTGCGACTCACGTTTGGCTGCGTGGGCCAAGAGAGGAAACGCCTCATGAAGCTGACCTACATTCGCTGGTGTATGACCATCATCGAGACGGACAGCCTGACGCTCGTCACCGATCCGGTCTTTCGCATGTTTGGCCTGGCTCAAGAACCCAAATCCTACCCTTTTGAGTGCATGCCCCGGCCCGACCTGGTTTTTATCTCCCACACCCACGCCGACCACTTTGAGCCAGCGACGCTGAAGCGACTGGATGCCGACACGCCGGTATGGATGCCAGCCGACAAGACGGCCCAGGCTGCCAGCCTGGGCCTCCACGCGTTGCGCGGCGTCCAAGCCTGGGAATCTGAGGTTTTTCGTGGAATTCGGCTGACAGCCGTGCCTGCCGCCCATACGGGTGGCGAGCTGGGGCTGGTCATCGAGGGAGATCGAACGGTGTATTTCGCTGGCGACACGTCCCTCGACCGAGATCTATTCCGGCAGATTGGCGCCCGCTGGGCTCTCGATGCGGTGTTCTTGCCCATTGGCGACCTGCGCGTCCTCGGCTGGCCCTTGGGGCACATCAGTCCCCGCCAGGCGCCCCAGGCCCTGCGCCTGCTGGGCGAGCCCCAGTGGGTGGTGCCCACTCATTACAGCGGACTGAGTCTTCCACCCTTGTTCTCATTTTGGGGTTCGCCGCGCAAGCTGGCCCGCGCCGTGGACAAAGCGGAACTGGGGGTGCTTCTGGGGACCACCCGCCCCCTGGACTCGGTAACGATCTGAGGAGGTAGCAGGAGGTTTCTGCCGCTGACTTAGTCCAGCAGCGGCTGGATCATCGTGAGGGAGTGAGCGCCGGCCCAGGCCACGAAGGTGGTCTTGATCGTCTTGCCCACCAGGCTGATCAGCATAAACCGCCACAGTGGAAACCGCAGGGTACCTGCCGCGATGCCGGCGATATCGAACACCGGGTTGGGAATGACCGATAGAAGAAAAATGGTGATATCGCCACGCCGGATCATCCACTCTTCTAGCCGCGCGTAGAGCTTTTGATCCTCAATCACAGCCCGGCCGCCGAAACCTGCCAGGTAGCCGGTGATCTCGCCCACCGTTTCGCCTGCCCCAGCGGCCAGCCCCACCAGCACAGGGGGCAGGGCTGTGCCCATGGCAAAGACCAGGGCCAGGCTGGGCGCGGGCAAAATGATGGTGGCGCACCCCAACATACTGACCAAAAAGATGCCGGGATACCCTATCGCTGCTAGCGCTGCAAACTGGTCGCGAAAGGCAAAGATGGCAATACTGATGCCCAGCACAACCACGACGATCAGCAATCGGAGCAGCTTCAGGGTCCAGGGCATGGGCGCTTTTTCCTTAGTTCGGGTGGCGTTTGAGACATCGATTTCCTATCCGGACGGCATGGGCGCACCCACGCGCACGATCCAGGCTCGACCTGTCAGTCCCTGGGTCGCATTGCAGGTATCGACCACCAGGTCGGCATGGCCCACGACCTGAGCGTAATCCACGGCGCGATGCCCGGCGACAATCAGCACGCCGTCGGCCGCCTCGAGCTCCTCTCGACTCAAAGGAACGCTTTCCAGCCAACGTTCTTCGGACAGGAACACGTCGCGGCCCACGCGGTAGCGAGGCACGTAGGGGTCGCTGTAGCGCACCTGGGCGCCCCGTTTCAGCAGCAGTTCGATGATTCTCTCGGCCGGCGAGTTCCGGGCATCGTCGATGTCCCTTTTAAAGGCCACACCGAGAACCAGGATTTTGGCCCCGGCCAAGGCTCTGCCCTTGCGCTCCAGAGCTTGAGCGGTCAGGTCGACGGCGTGATAGGGCATGGCCTGGTTTACCTCGGCTGCCAGTTCGATGAATTTGGTATAGAAATCAAACTCTCGGGCTTTCCAGCTCAGGTAATAGGGGTCCACCGGGATGCAGTGACCGCCCACCCCGGGTCCCGGGTAAAAGGGCATAAAGCCAAACGGTTTGGTCTTGGCCGCCTCGATCACCTCCCATAGATCGATGCCCATCCGCTCCGATAGCAGGGCCAGCTCGTTCACCAGGGCAATGTTCACGCTACGGTAGATATTCTCCAGGAGCTTGGACATTTCGGCAGCGCGCGGCGAAGAGACGACGTGGACGTGGGCGAACAACTGAGCCAGCAGCGCACGGGCCAGTTCGGTGCACTGGGGCGTCAGCCCGCCTACCACCTTGGGTGTATTCTCGACGGTAAACTGCTGATCGCCGGGGTTGATTCGTTCGGGCGAGAACGCCAGGGAAAAGTCCAAACCGGCCTTGAGCCCCGATGTCT
>CAYVLO010000381.1:0-3784 GCA_964452125.1 uncultured Anaerolineaceae bacterium
GGACGACGACCGCGGCTGGCAGATGCTGTCGGGCGGCGGCCCCCACGACCGGCCCTGGTCGGAGCGCTACCAGGACCTGGAGGACGCGCTGGATGCCTGGCGCAAGAATTTTCTCGTGCGCCGCATCGTCACCCTGACCCGCTCCTACGTGGTGGGCGGCGGCATCGAGATCAGCTCGCGCCATCGCGACGTGGACGCCTTTGCCCGCGCCTTCTGGCAGCATCCCCAAAACCGGATGGACCGCCGCCTGGGCCCGATGTGCGACGAGCTGACCCGCTGCGGCGAGGTGTTTGTCCTGCTGTTCACCAACCGGGTGGACGGCATGAGCTACGTCCGGCTGGTGCCCGCCACCCAGATCCGCCAGGTGGAGGCGGGCGCCGACGATTACGAGCGGGAGCTGCGCTTTGAGCAGGCGCCGCTGCTGGGCGTCGGGTCGCGCTGGTGGCTGTCGCCCCTACACCCGGACGCCACCCGGCGCAACGCCGACGGCAGCCTGCCGCCGGTGATGCTCCACTTTGCCGTCAACCGGCCGGTGGGCGCCACCCGTGGCGAGGGCGATCTGGGGCCGATCCTGCCCTGGGCGCTGCGCTACGCCAAATGGCTGGAAGACCGGGTGCGCCTCAACCGTATCCGCACCCGGCAGACGGTGCTGGACGTGCAGATCGCCGACGACGCCCAGGTGCAGGCCAAGCGCCGCGAGCTGGCGGCCCAGGACCCCCTCAACGCCGGCATCTATGTCCACGGGCCGGGCGAGACCATGACGGCCCACGCCCTGAACATCGCCGCGGGCGACGCCCAGGAGGACGGCCGCGCCCTGCGGCTGGCGGTGGCCCAGGGGTCGCAGACGGCGCTGCACTATATGGGCGAGGGCGAGGGCACCAACTATGCCAGCGCCAAAGAGATGGGCGAGCCCACGGCCCGCTTTTACACCGAGCGCCAGGAGCAGCTCTGCCAATTCCTCATCGACCTGGTGCAGGCTGCCTACGAGCGCAAGGTAGCCCTGGGCCTCGCCCGGCGACCGTCGGACTATCGCCTGTCGGCGGCGGTGACCGAGGTGGCCCGCGCCGACAACCTGGCCCTGGCCCAGGCCGCCCGCCAGATGGTCGAGGCGCTGGCGACGATGAAGGCCCAGGGCTGGATCGACGACGCGGGCGCCGCCCGCCTGGCGTACAAGTTCGCCGGCGAGACCATCGGCGAGCAGGAGATTGGCCGCATCCTGGAGCAATCGGCCCACGAGGGCTCGTCGCGCCTGATGACCCCCGTCCGCACCGAGCGGACCTGGCACAGCCCGGTCCCGACCGGCGCTGCCCACCCCTGGCAGGAGGAACAATGACCCATCCCACTCCCCTCCCCGATCCGCCGCGCCGTGCAGCGGGCCTGGAAAGCTCGACCTACATCCACGGCGCCCTGAGCCTGGCGCCCGCCGGACACAGGGGACAGGCAAGCGCGCCCGGGAAGGCGGACGTGCCTTCCCAGGCACGCCGGCGCGAGTACGAGTGCGTCTTTATGCGGCCCGGCATCGTGCTCCAGGCCGACGGCCAACCCAGCCGTTGGCTGATCCCGGCCGAGGCGATCCGCGCCGCCGCCCCCCTGTTCAGCAGCGTGGCCTCCTATCTGGACCATCCGGCGCTGTTGAGCGACAGAGGTCGCGCCGAGCCCCAGGTGCGCAACCTGGTGGGCGTGACCTTTGACGCCCGCTGGGACGAGGAGGCCCAGGCGCTGGTGGGCGGGCTGCGCCTGTACGACCAGGAGCCGGGCTCGCCGGGCGCCTTTGTGGGCGCGCTGCTGGACCAGATGCTGGCCGACCGGGAGAAGGGCCGCGAAGTGCCGCCCCTGGGGCTGTCCGCCGTCTTTTTCCACCGGGCGGCGGTGGACCCCGAGACCGGCCTCAAAGTTACGAAGGAGTTATGTCAAATCGAATCAGTGGACCTGGTCTATGCGCCGGGGGCGGGCGGCTACGTGCGCCGCGCCCTGGCTGCCCTCTGTCCCGGGGTCGATGGATCGGCCCACGCACAACCCGAAAGGAGCGATCCCATGAGTCAAGAGAACCCGACCTTTGCCGCGCCGCTGTCCTCAGCGCTGCTGTCCTCAGCGCCCCTGTCCTCAGCGCCCCTGCCCGCCGAACCGTTGCAGGCGCTGGCCCGCCAGGTGGACGGCCTGAGCGACCAGGTGGCCGCGCTGAGTGGCCTGCTGGCCCAACAGGAGGAAAGCCGCACCGTCCAGGGGCTGGGCGACGCGCCCCGCGATGCGGGCCGCGACGGCGCCCGCGTCCACCTGGGCCCCAGCGGACTGGAGCAGATCCAGGCCGCCGTCGATTGGGTGTTTGGCGCGCCCGACACGCCCCCACCCCCGCCCGACCTGCGCCGCACCGACCGCATCTACTACCTGCTGACCGGCGACGGCGGCTGGACCGGGGTGTTCCAGGAGCAGGACGCCCTGGCGGCGGCCAATCCCACCACCCTGCCAGGGATGGCCGTCAACGCCATGAACAAGGTGATCGTGCCCCTGTACGAGCGGTTGGCCGCCTACCGCTGGTACGAGCAGATCGTCAGCGTGCAGCCCACCAACGGCAGCCTGCACGACATGGCCTGGATCCAGTTTGGCGGCATCGGCGACCTGCCCATCGTGGCCGATGGCGCGGCCTACACCGAGCTGTCGGTGGCCGACTCGAAAGAGACCGACGCCTTTACCAAATACGGCGGCTATGTGGGCATCACCGAAAAAATGCTGCGCAACAGCGACATCGCCCAGATCCAGGCCGTGCCCCGGGCGCTGACCATCGCTGCGGTGCAGACCCGCTCGGCGCGCATCGCGGCCCTGTTCACCGCCAACAGCGGCGCCGGCCCCACGCTGGATCAGGATAGCACCGCCCTGTTCCACGCCGACCACGGCAACCTGGACACCACCGCCTTTTCCTACGCCGCCTGGGCCGCCGCCCGCCTGGAGTGCTACAAGCAGACCGAGCTGGGCAGCGGCAAGCGCCACGGGCTGTGGCCCAAGTTCTGGCTGGGGCCCGCCGACCTGTACGACACGGCGCTGACCGTCTTTGGCTATGGCGCCGGGCCGGGCGGCAGGCCGGGCGAGGGCGCCACCACCGCCTTCCAGGACGTCAACCCCTATGCCCAGGCGCGCCCCGGCGATCCGCGGCCCATCCCCATCGCCGTGCCCGACTTTACCGACACGGGCGACTGGGCCTACATCGCCGACCCAACCATCGCACCGGTGATCCAGATGGCCTACGCCGACAATCCCGGCGGGCTGACCCACCCCACGCCGACCCTCTACCTGGTGACGTCGCCCACCGCCGGGCTGATGTTCAGCAACGACGTACTGCCCATCAAGGTGCGCGATTACTTTGCCTACGGCGTGGCCACCTACCGGGGCATCGGCAAGCGCAACGTGGCCTAACCGGGCCTGAACACGGGAGGAGATCCGTATGTTGAACAAATTCCAGAACTCGTTCCACATTCCGGGCACGCTGGCGGCCAACCTGACCATCACCCTGACCGTGCCCTCCGATTGCTCGCTGGTCCATGTGTCGGCGGTGGCCTCCAACAACTCGGACGCCACGCTCAAGATCGGCACCTCGGCCGACGACGACGGCTATCTGACGGCGACGGCCATCGGCGACAGCGGCACGCCGGCCGAGTTTGACCTGGACGATTTCGACGGCGCGCTGCTGTCGAATCCGGGAATGGAGTACCCCCACCTGCTCGATGGCACGGTGCTGGTGCTGACGCTGGACTATGATGGCGCGGCGGGTACGGCGGCCCAGAATGTGACG
>CAYVLO010000382.1:0-3776 GCA_964452125.1 uncultured Anaerolineaceae bacterium
GAGAGGATGATCGCGTTCAACATCGCGGACAAGGCGGACTGTTCCACGTTCTGGCGAAAGCAGAGTTAGCCATAGCGCTCTAGTCAAAGCTGCGTGGCGGCGGGTTCGCGTGAGGCGGGGGTCCTGCCCCGGTCTCCTGGGCCGACGGCCACAGCCGCACCACGCCGCCCTCGGCTAGCGAACCACGACTCCAAGCCCCGTCTGTGCCATCGGCGCCGTCCGTATCCCCCTGCTTTGCCCGTGCAGCCTAACCAACGGACCCCAAGCGTCCGGCGTTCTGGCGCGGGCACACGCCAAGACCCTCCGAAGACTCCCTGTGATTCGCAGACTTGACAGTCTCTAGATCACCCGCACGGTCTATCACCAAAAATCATTGTTACACAAACTGATATAAACAGCTAGTGATTTTTACCCCTTCACCAAGGCATAATGTGCGAGAAAGCCCTTGGTTCCCCTTTAGTGCATAAGATGGTCTCCTGCTCTATTTTCGTGAGGCTCACGTTGGAATGGGAAGTAGGTAAGGCGTCTATGGGCATGGTTATGGCCGCTTATTCAAGCGGTATGGTTGGATGAAGGGCAGACTGATTCCCCCCACGGAAGCAATCACCCGTTCCTTTCGGCACGTTCTTGGCACCTCTCAAGTAGGAGAAATGGTGGATCACAAGCGTGTTCGTTCGATTCCCAACACCCTAACTCTTTTGATCGTGCTGGCACTGGTTCTGGGCGGGACCATGGCGCCAGCCCAGTCCGCTCGAGCGGCTACGCCGATTACCTTTACAGGTGAGGAGCTGCTCGGCAGGCCGACGGACACATCAATCACCATCAAGATCGTGCCTGACGAGAGCATCGCATACTACTATGAGTATGCGACCTCGCCAGGCACCTATAGCGAGCAGCCTCCCACGGCCGAGGCCGTGGGAGGCGAGCCCTCTGAGATCATCATCACCGGCTTGAGCCCCAACACACAGCACTATTACCGCATGCAATACCACCCCCTGCACGATGATGAGTGGGTGCCGAGGGCTGAGCGGTCCTTCTGGACGCAACGTGCGCAGGGGGAAGGGTTCGTCTTTACCATCACCGCCGATTCCCATGTCAATATCATGCTGGGGAATGCCGCGACATGGACGAGTACGCTGAACAATGTGGCTGCGGATAGCCCTGACTTTCACATCGACCTGGGCGACACCTTTGCCGTCTACACGGCGGTAGGCGTGGGCGATGTGGCGGGCGCGGAGAATGCCTACACATATCAGCTTCCGTTCTTCAACATCGTCAGCCATTCAGCGTCTGTCTTTTTGATGGCAGGTAACCACGAGCAGACAGAAGGCTGGCATCGGACCGAAACCACCAATGTGGCAGACAGCCTGCCGGCGTTGTCGATCAATGCCATGAAAAAGTTCTATCTGAACCCTGTGCCAGATGAGTTCTACACTGGCAACACCGACACCTTTGCCTATATCGACGGCGACCAGACGCTCGGAAACTATTACGCGTGGGAGTGGGGCGACGCGCTGTTTGTGGTCATCGATCCCTTTTGGTACACGGAAACAAGGCCGTACACCGGCGGTGGTGGTGGCGGGGAAGGCAGCACCGGCTCGCAAGACCGCTGGGATTGGACCCTGGGGCAAGGCCAGTTCAACTGGCTGAAAGAGACGCTGGAGGGCAGCGATGCCGCCTTCAAGTTCGTCTTTGCCCACCATATGGTGGGCGGCTCTGACGACTATGTGCGGGGCGGGGCGGTTCCCGCGCATTTGTTCGAGTGGGGTGGTTACCATCTGAATGGGACGACCTGGGGCTTTGATACGCAGCGGCCTGGCTGGGGCCCCGATCCGATCCACCAGATCATGGTCCAGAATGGCGTCAGCGCCTTTTTCCACGGTCACGATCACCAGTACGCCTATGAGATGCGCGACGGGATCGTCTATCAGTCGATGCCATCGGCCTATAACGGGTCGTTCAACTATTATAACGAGTCCAACGAGTACACGATCAAGGTCTTGCCCAGCCCGGGTCACCTGCGGGTGACGGTGAACCCCGATGAGACAACGGTAGAGTATATCGCCACCTCGGGGGGCGCAGTAAACCACTCGTACACTATCGAGCCCAACGCGCCGGGAGAAGGTATTCTGGGTGATGTGAACGGCGACGGCAATGTCAGCGTCACGGATGCCCTGATCATCCTATCGGGTGATGTGGGCAACGACATCAGCCAGTTCTGCCCCGTCAATTGCGGTGATGTCAGTGATGATGGCATGGTTACTGCCATCGATGCTCTCATCATTCTCTCCTACGACGTGGGTCTCTCTATCCCTTATGCAGGAGTGGGGCTGCCCGGGTGTCCGGCCAGCGTGACGCCTCCATCGGGGTGTTCGCCCTGATCGATTTGTACCAGCATGGCACCGTTTACCGTTTTGGAGAGTGGTTACCCTAGGGCATAGTCTTTAGAGGAGTGGAGATGAGGACAAAGAACGGTCTGAGAATTGTGAACGTGCTTGTTGCGGTGCTCTTTCTCATCGGGAACGTGTTGCTGGGAGCAACGCCGGTCTCCTCACAAACAGGAGCTGCTGCTGCGACGGCGACGCCATCGGACGAGACCCCGGCGATCGGCGAGCAGATCACCGTCACCATCGATATCGATGTGACCGGCGTGGACGCTCCCGACAACGCGCTGGGGGCCTATTCGGGCACATTGAGCTGGAACCCGGCTGTGCTGGCCTATGACAGCCATTCGGGAGCGCCCCCAACCGGCTTTTCGGGTTCGGTCAACACCGACAACGCCGGAACAGGCACCCTTGCCTTTAACGGCGCCAACGCCAGCGGGGCCACAGGCAACACGGTTGCCATCGAGGTCACCTTTGACGTGGTTGGCGGGGGGAGTGCTGGTCTGAACCTCGCGATCTCGGAGATCGCGGCGGCAGGGACGTTCGCGAACCTGGCATCGATCCTCACCGTCAATCAGGGCTCGGTGACCGTCTCTGGCGGCACAGTCAGCGGGTCGGTCGAGCTGGACGGGGCGGTATCAAGCAACACTGCCAATACCGTCAGCAGCATCAGCTTTGCCCACACCAGCGGCACAGGCGAGAACCGCTTGATGCTGGTGGGCGTATCCTGGAACGCCGGCACTACGGCGCGGTCCATCCAATCGGTCACCTTTTCCTACGATACCACCGTGCTCAACCTGGAAGAGGTGCGCACGGAGCAGGCGGGCACCAACCTGCGCTGGGCCTCGATCTGGAGCCTGGCCGACGTGCCCGACGCGGGGCAGGCAGGCACCGTTACGGTGACCTTTGACGGGAGCGTCAGCAATGGCATCGTGGCTGGCGCTGCCAACTTTGCCGGGGTGGATCCGTCCGATCCCCTCGGACCCACCAACGGCGCCAACGGCAGCAGCACCGCCCCCAGCGTGACCCTGGCCGGCCTGGCCGGCGACGAGCTGGTGTTCGACACCGTGTTCCAGGGCGCGGCCGACTCGGGACAGACGCTGACGGCTGGCGCTGGGCAGACGGGGTTGTGGCACGACTTTGTGGGGAACACCCGCGCGGCGGCCAGCACCGAGGAGGCCACGGGCGACTCGGTGACCATGAGTTGGACCGCAGCTTCATCGAGCATCTGGGCCATCGTCGCGGTGGCGCTGAACCCCGCCCCCGCAGGGACGACCTATGACCTGACGGTGGCGGTGGACCCCTCCGCAAGTGGCACCACCACCCCATCGGTGGGGGTCCACAGCTATGCCGAAGGCAGCGTGGTGGATATCACCGCCACGCCGGCTGACG
>CAYVLO010000383.1:0-3770 GCA_964452125.1 uncultured Anaerolineaceae bacterium
GGAGCTGCAACTTGCATCCGGTGCAGGCTGTGCTATAATCGGCCCATGCACTTGAGCCATCTGTCACTGCACAATGTTCGCAACTATGTGCGTCTCGATCTCGATCTGACCCCCGGCGTGACTGTTCTTTTGGGGGACAACGCCCAGGGCAAGACCAATCTCCTGGAGTCCATCTATTACCTGGCGACCAGCCGTTCGCCCCTGACCGGATCGGACCGGGAGCTGGTCAACTGGCTGGCGGTGGAGCAAGAGCCCTTGCCCTACGCCCGGTTGGTGGGCAAGGTGGCCCGCAGCGAGGGGTCGGTGACTATCGAGATCACCCTCACCCAGCAGAACAACCACGGTGACCAACAGGGCAGCCGCTATCGCAAGCAGATTCGGGTAAACGGAGTCGCCAAGCGGGCCACCGATCTGCTGGGCCACCTCACGGCGGTTCTCTTTATGCCAGAGGATATCACCCTGGTGTCGGGCGCGCCAGGCGGGCGGCGCCGGTACCTCGACGCCATGCTATGCCAGATCGACCCGGCCTACTGCCGCACCCTGACGCGTTACAACCAGGTGGTGACCCAGCGCAATTCCTTGCTGCGCGACCTCAGGGAGCGGGGAGGCGACCCCAATCAACTTCTTTTCTGGGATCAGCGATTGGTGGAACATGGAACCTATCTGGTTGCCCGCCGCCGGGCGGCCTTGGGGGCCCTGGATGAGTTGGGGAGTGACATCCACGCCGAACTCACCGACGGGTTGGAGCGCCTGCGCATGGAATATCAACCCAACGTGGCCCTGCCTGACGAGGCAGAGGTGGAGAGTATCGGCGCCGCCTTTCAGGCCCAGCTCCGGGGCCTGCGCAGCCGCGAAATCCCCGCGGGTGTGACGTTGGTCGGGCCACACCGCGATGATTTGCGGTTTCTCATCAACGACATGGATGCTGGTGTCTATGGTTCGCGGGGGCAACAGCGAACGGCGGCCCTGGCCCTCAAGCTGGCAGAGGTGGCTTTGATGCGTCGCGAGACGGGCGAGCACCCAGTTCTGCTTCTGGACGACGTGCTTTCGGAATTGGATGCTCACCGTCGCCAGTTTCTTATCGGGTGGTTGAGCAACGGGCCCCAGCAGGCGGTGTTGACCACTACTGATCTGCATTCGCTGCCGCAGGCGTTTCTGCACCACTGCCGGCTGTGGCAGGTGACCATGGGGCGCTTTGTGGAGATCGAGAGGCCGGACGAGTAAAGACCCTCCCTCAAAGACGATCAAGGCCGCTGAGTGGGATGAAAACTCAGCGGCCTTTTTGCCTCTTTACTGTGGCGAGTCTAGCCCCATTTGCCCTTTTGCATGTGCCCTTGAAGCTCGGCCTTGATTGACTGGGTCAGGATTTCTGCCTGTTCCAGCGCCCGGGTGAAAATCCGCACGCACATGGGATCCAGGTTGTCGTCGATGCCGTCTTCGGCAATGTCCGCCACCTGTTCCAGGAGAGAGAAGAGCTGCATGTGCAAGCTGTTGGTAAAGCGCGAATTCTCGACCAACTCTACCGCCTTGTCGTCGAGTTCGGTAAACCGATCCTTCGGCGCATTGCACTTGGGGCAGTTATCGGGAGCTTCCTCCCCATCCCACACGTATCCACAGACACCACATTTCCACATTTCGTTCACCTCCCTATCTTGTTTGAAATTCTATCAAAAGCCCGTTTCAGGGCTAGAGACCTGTTAGTAGGCACCCTCGCGCAGGAGCACCTTGGGTATGGTTCTGAGCAGGATCTGGATATCCAGCATGGGCGACCAGTTCTCGATGTAGTAGATATCCAGCAAGACCTGTTCGTCAAAGGTCAGCTCACTGCGCCCCGAAACCTGCCACAAGCCGGTGATGCCTGGCGATACTTCCAGCCGCCGCTTGTGCCAGGGTTGATAGCGCTGCACCTCCGATGGGATCGCCGGGCGGGGCCCCACAAGGCTCATGTGCCCCAGCAATACATCAAAGAGCTGGGGCAGTTCGTCCAGGCTCGTCCGACGCAAAAAGCGCCCCACCTTGGTGACGCGCGGATCGTCCTTGATTTTAAAGATCGGGCCATCGACCTCGTTCTTGTCCAAAAGGTTGTCGAGTTCTTGCTCGGCGCCCATGCGCATCGATCGGAACTTGTAGCAGGAAAAGAGCTGCTCGTCTTTGCCCACCCGGATCTGGGCAAACAGGACCGGGCCCTTGGAGTCCAGCTTGATGGCCAAGGCGATAAGGCCCAAAAAAGGCAGGAGAATGACCAGGCCGATGATCGAGAGGGTAACGTCCATCGCCCGCTTGAACATCTCCTGGCTGCCGCTGATCGAGATCTCTCGTACCCCGATCATGGGGATGCCGCCCAGATTGACCGTATCCAGGTGGCTGAGGGTCATCTGGAAAATGTCGGGGACGATTCGGGCTCGCACCTGCTCTCGCTCGCATTGGGCGATGATACTCACGATCTTGCGGTGATACATCCAGGGCAGCGTGATGATGACCTCGTCGATGGCCATTTCCTTCGCCAGGCGGGGGATGTTGGCAGTGTTGCCCAGTGCCTTGAAGCGGCCAATATCGGTGTTGCCTTTGTCGGGATCGTCGTCGACAAAGCCAACGATGTGATAGCCCAACGAGGGCTGGGCCACGATGTTGCGCATCACCGTCCGGCCCACCTCGCCTGCCCCCACAATCAACAGACGATCGACGCCCAGCCCTTGCTTGTGCAGGTAACTGCGCACCATGCGCTTTCCCAGGCGGCTGATGCCCAGGAAAATGGTGATGAGCATTCCGGCATAGAGAAAGACCAGGCGGGAGAAAAAGAAAGGGCGGAAGAAAAAGACGATGGCAAAGACGACCAAAATAATGCCGGTAGCCGTGCCGGTCAGCAGCCGATAGACCTCGTCGAACCACGAGGCCCCGCGCGGCTGAGCGTAGACGCCGCTCAGCTTGTAGATGATCAAAAGGAGTACGGTGGTGGCCAACGAGATGGGAATGAACGATGAAAAGGTGACAAAATAGGCCTCGTCGACCGAGGCGAACCATTGCAGATCGTAGCGCATCCAATAGGCCAGGGCAAAGGCCAGGTTGATGAGTACGATGTCGGTGGTGATGATGGCAATGGAGATCAATCGCCGGTATCGCTCAAACATCCTGGGCGCCTCCAGACAGGTTCAGGGCTCGGCGGTAGCTCTGGGCGGTGTGCCTGGCTGTTTGGGTCCACGAGAAAGCGCTCGCCCGCGCCAGGCCTGCCGTCCGCAGGTGGTCCTGGAGTCCTCTGTCGGTGAGAACTCGTGCTATGGCTTGGGCCAGCATCTGGGGGTCGTTGGGATCGACCAGGAGCGCAGCCTGTCCGACGACCTCTGGCAGTGAAGAGGCGTGGGCGGTAATGACCGGCGCGCCGCAAGCCATCGCTTCCAGCGGCGGAAGGCCAAATCCCTCATAGAGAGAGGGGTAGACAAAAACCTCAGCCGCGTTGTACCACCAAGGCAGATCCTCGGCAGGGACATAGCCCACAAAATGAACCTCTGAGGTCAGGTCACGAACCGCGATCAAGGCAAAAACCTCGTCATACAGCCAGCCCTTTCCCCCTACCAGCATCAGCGGTGGACGGTCTTTGGGCAGTTGGGCATAGGCCTCAATGAGCCCCAGGACATTCTTGCGGGGCTCCAGGGTGCCGACAAACAGAAGGAATCGCTCCGGCAGCCCCTGCCTGGCCCGGAATTCGTCCACCTGATCAGTCGGTAGGGGCTGAAAGCACTCGTCCAGGCCATTGTGTATCACGTCGATCTTGT
>CAYVLO010000384.1:0-3746 GCA_964452125.1 uncultured Anaerolineaceae bacterium
TCTGATGCGCTGCGGCGAACCCGACTCCCTGGATCGGATGGTGGCGGTGAGCTATGGACAACTGGCCATGGACCTGGTGCTCCAACGACGATCCGGGCGCATGGTGGCCCTGCGCGATGGCATCTATACCCATGTACCGCTCAACCGCGTCATCTCGGGCGTCAAGCGGGTGGATGTCGACGAGATGTACGACGTGGAGCAGTACCGGCCCAAGATCGCCGATATGCTGGGCAAACCGATGTTCCTGTACTAAATTCGGCGCATTCGAACAAGAGGGGCAACCCTATCGCCCGATGAAAAACGGAGGAGAAAGGTGACCAACGAACGATTTTTGCACGAGGCACTGACCTTTGACGACGTATTGCTGACGCCGGGCCGATCGGATGTCCTGCCCAGCCAGGTCGATCTGGGCGTACGGCTGACGTCCGACATCCAGCTTCAGATCCCGCTCCTGTCGGCTGCCATGGACACTGTGACCGAAGCGCGGCTGGCCATTGCTTTGGCCCGGGAGGGGGGCATTGGCGTCTTGCACCGCAACCTGACCGTCGAGGAGCAAGCCGAAGAGGTCGACATGGTCAAGCGCAGCGAGTCGGGCATGATCGTCGATCCCATCACGCTGCCCCCCGACGCCACGGTGGGCGATGCCGAAGCCATTATGAGCAAGTACCATATCTCGGGTGTGCCCATCACTGAAAATGGGCACAAACTGGTCGGCATTCTCACCAACCGCGATGTACGGTTCATGACCGACCTGAATGTCCCCATTTCAGAGGTGATGACCCCCCGTGAGCGACTGGTGGTCGCCTCTGTAGGAACTACCCTGGAAGACGCTGTGGCCATTCTCCAACAACACCGCATCGAGAAGCTGCCCCTGGTGGATGAATCCGGTGTGCTCAAGGGATTGATCACCGTCAAAGACATTATGAAAAAGCGCGATTTTCCGCGCCGGGCGACCGATGCCCGAGGCCGTCTGCTGTGCGCGGCGGCCATTGGGGTGGGGGATGCGGCCCTGGTGCGCTTGGAGGCCCTGGCCAAAAAGGGGTTGGATCTGGTCGTCATCGACACTGCCCACGGCCATACGGCCAGTGTGCTCGAGACCGTGCGGCGTGTCAAAAAAGAGTATCCCACTCTGAGCCTGGCGGCCGGCAATGTCGTCACAGCCGAGGGCACGCGCGATCTCATCGAGGCGGGCGCTGATGTGATCAAGGTCGGCGTGGGGGCCGGCTCCATCTGCACCACGCGCGTGGTCACCGGGGCAGGCATGCCCCAGGTGACGGCCATCCAACACTGCGCAGAAGAGGCCCATCGTCACGGCGTGACCATCGTCGCCGATGGCGGCGTCAAATACTCGGGCGACATTGTCAAGGCGCTGGCTGCCGGAGCCGATGCCGTCATGCTGGGCAGCCTGTTGGCCGGGCTGGAAGAGTCGCCGGGCGAGCTGTTTATCTACGAGGGCCGCCACTTTAAGGCTTATCGAGGCATGGGCTCGCTGGGCGCCATGAAAGGCCTGGCCCAAGACCGCTACTCCAGCAGCGGCCAGGCTGGTGTGAAACATGTGCCGGAGGGCATCGAAGGGCAGGTGCCCTATAAGGGACCTCTGGCCGACTATGTCTACCAACTCATCGGTGGGCTACGATCGGGGATGGGCTATGTGGGCGCTCACGACCTCGCCGAATTGCGGGCCATGGCGCGCTTTGTGCGCATTACCCATGCGGGGCTGATCGAAAGCCATCCCCACAGTGTGACCATCACCAAAGAAGCGCCCAACTATCCCACCAATCCCCAATAGGGAGGGGAAAGCTGGCATTGGCAAAAAGGGGGCATCGGTCGTGTGCGTCCATCGGCGGCCTGGCTGCGACCCAATGTGAACCGTCGGACTGGTGAGGTGTATGGGCACCTTGTACGTGGTGGGCACTCCCATCGGCAATCTGGAAGATATCAGCGTGCGGGCGCTGCACGTGTTGCAGCGAGTGGCGCTGATTGCCTCGGAGAACCCACAGCGCACCCTGCGGCTGCTGAGCCGCTACCAGATCCAGACGCCCATGATGCGCTACACCGATGCCTACGATCGACGCAAGCAGAGTCGCATCCAGGCCATCCTAAACGCCCTGGCCCAGGGCGATGTGGCCCTGGTCTCTGAGGCGGGGATGCCGGGCTTGGCCGATCCCGGCTACGAGCTGGTGGCCTTGGTTCGCGAGCAGGGGATTCCCATTCAGCCCATCCCGGGGCCCACGGCCCTGGGTGCGGCCCTGTCGGTGGCGGGCATCGACTGCGAGCGGTTCGTCTTTTTGGGGTTTCTGTCGCGCAGCCCCGGCGCCCGCCGCGAGTTGATCGCCTCCATGGCCACCAGCCCCTTTGCGCTGGTGGCTTATGAATCGCCCCACCGCCTGCTCGATACGCTGGCCGATCTGGAAGCACTTTTGGGCGATCGCCCGATGGCTGCCTGTAGCGAATTGACCAAACTTTACGAAAAGACGCGCCGGGCGACGCCTGGCGAGCTGTTGGCTCACTTTCGAGACCACAAACCTCGGGGCGAGTTTGTTCTCGTCATCGCACCCGCCGCCCGCGCCTGATTCCCCCAGGTGACGAAAGAGCCCCCTGCGCTGACAGGGGGCTCTGAATTTGGGACATGATCGCTCTACGGCGCGTGGGCAGTCACACCCACACCTGACCAGCCACGTGGTGTGTGCATAGGCCGATTTGCTGGCGTCTTACACCTCCAGGTCTGCCGATTCCGTCTTGGGCTCGCGCCAGTGGGCCCGCTCCTCTTCGTCGGGGAAGCGGAGCAGGATGGTCGCCATGTCCGGAATCTGGATCTTGTCGCCGGGGGCCAGTTCGGCCTTGTCGCACTTTTCGATCACAGGCTTTGCCGGCAGGCTAAAGAGGCCAATCTCGTCGCCGGGTTGATGGTAGCGGCTCTCCACGTAGGCAAGCCCCAGGATGCGACCATCGACGTCGATAGCGGCGCTGGTCACCCAGCCGACGGCCCGTCCCTTGCGGTTGATCACGGGATCGCCCGTCTTGGGCATGCGCACACCCCGCTCGTTCATGCGGAAGCGGAGGATCTCCATGGTGCGCTTGGCTGCCTGCTCGATGATCGCCTGCCGACCCACAAAATAGGGTTTGTGCAGCTTGACGTAGGAGCCAAAACCGGCCCCCATCGGCGAGATGTCGTAGGGCCCCATCAGATCGTGGCCATACAGGGGCAGCCCGGCCTCGGTGCGCGTGGAATCGCGGGCTGCCAGGCCGCAGGGCTGCAAGCCGAAGGGCTCTCCGGCCTCCAGCAGCGTCTCCCAAAAAGCCAACGCCCTATCGGGGTGGACCAGGATCTCGTAGCCGATCTCCTCGCCGGTATAGCCGGTGCGGGCGATGATCAGATCGAACCCGGCCAGTTCGCATTCGATCAACCCGGTCTTGGGCACGCGGGCCAGACGGTCTTTGAGGCGGGGGTTGTCGGTCAGGCTCTGCAAGATGGCCAGGGACGCGGGACCTTGCAGGGCCAGGTCGACCCGCATGTCGTCGCCGCTGGCCGGATCTTTGAGATTCCGCAGTGTTGCCGGGCGCAGCACTCGCAGGTCGGGTCGCTGGCGGTCGATCAACACCTGGTCTTGGTTGACGGCGTCGAGCCAGGCCCAATCCTTGTCGGCATTGGACGCATTGACCACCACCAGGTAGCGGTCTTTGGCCCGGCGGTAGACCATCAAGTCGTCGAGGATCTGGCCATCAGGATCCAGAAGGTAGGCGTA
>CAYVLO010000385.1:0-3737 GCA_964452125.1 uncultured Anaerolineaceae bacterium
CCCACCGGCCAAGTTGCAGGTCGGTCATCACCGTCCACGACCTGGCCTTTTTGCTCTATCCTCACTTTTTGACCACGGAAAGCGCGCGCTACTATGGCCACATTGACCATGCCGTGCGTTGGACCGATCAGATCATCTCGGTGTCCGAAAGCACCAAGCGGGATACGATCAAGCATCTGGGGGTGCCCGAAGACAAGATCACTGTGGTCTACGAGGCCGCCAATCCGATTTTTATGCCGGTGGACCGTGATGAGGCCCGAGAGCACGTACGCAATCGCCATGGCATCGACGCTCCCTTTGTCCTGTTTGTCAGCACATTGGAACCGCGCAAGAACGTCCCTACCCTCATTCGGGCCTTTCACCAACTAAGGACCTGTTACAAAGAGGATGTGCGCCTGGTATTGGCCGGCGGCAAAGGCTGGCTCTTTGAGGATGCCTTTGCCGTGGTCGACGAACTCAAGCTGGATCAATCGGTTCATTTTCTCGGACGGGTTTCCAGCGAGGACCTGCTCTATCTGTACAACGCGGCTGAGGTGCTGGCCCATCCGGCGTTCTACGAGGGGTTCGGGTTGCCGCCCCTGGAGGCGATGGCCTGTGGGCTGCCTGTGGTGGTGTCCAATGTATCCTCTCTGCCAGAGGTGGTGGGCGACGCGGGCTTGCTGTTCGATCCCCACAATGTCGACGAATTGGCGGTGGCCCTGTGGCGTGTGCTCCACGACAGCAATTTGCGCCAGGAGATGCGGGAAAAGGGCCTGCGTCAGGCCCAGGGCTTTTCGTGGGAGCGGGCCGCCCGAGAAACCCTCGAGATCTATCGGCGGGCCTACGATGGCTGAGCCAGAACTTTGACGCAAGGGACCGTTGTCGATGGCGGCAGCGGGTTTGTCGGGATTTGGCAACCGATCTGCTGCCGACATCGTATCCAGGGAGTGATTTGTGGCCTCTGACAGCCTACCTGGCGCCTCCAAAAGAATCCTGGTGCTCACGCCCCAATTCCCGTATCCTCCCCACCAGGGGACTGCGCTCCGCAACTATAATCTGCTCGTGGGCCTGGCCCAGAACCACCCGATCCACCTGCTGTCTTTTGGCGATCCCAGCGCCCGCCCGAGTTCCCCCCTCGACGATCTGTGTTCAACCCTGCGGGTCATCGCCACACCTCAACGCTCCATGGGCCAGAGGCTAAAGGGCCTGTTTCTCTCTCGATTGCCCGACATGGCGCAGCGGCTCGCCTCGGACGAATTTCGGTCGGCCCTGGCCGAGATGCTGAAACAGATCGACCCGGATATCGTCGAAGTGGAGGGCATCGAGTTGGCGCCCTACCTCTTTCAGGTGGCCGCCGACTCGCCTGTTGGGCAACGTCCCTGGTTGGTGTTTGACGACCACAACGCCGAATATGTCTTGCAGCAGCGGGCCTTTGAGACCGATATCCGCCAACCCCGGCGATGGCTGGCGGCTGCCTATTCCCTGGTCCAATGGCTGCGCCTGCGCGGCTATGAAAAGCGGGCCTGCCAGACGGCCGACCGAGTCGTCGCCGTATCCGAGACCGATGCCACGGCTTTGCGTCGCCTTGTTCCAGGGCTAGACCCGGCGGTGGTGCCCAACGGCGTGGACATGGACTTTTACACCACACCGGTCCCCAACCTGGAATCCGGCCCCGGCGAGAACGATCTGGTCTTTACCGCCAAAATGGATTTTCGACCCAACATCGACGCCGTTCAGTGGTTTGTCCGCCAGGTGCTGCCCCTGATCCGGGCTGAATCGCCCCAAACCCGGTTCTGGGTGGTGGGCAAGGATCCGCACCCGCGCTTGGCCCCATTGGCCGAGGACCCCGCCGTGGTATTGACCGGCTGGGTGCAGGATGTGCGGCCCTACATCGCCGCCGCAGGGGTGTATGTGATCCCTCTGCGCATTGGCGGCGGCACCCGGCTCAAAGTCCTGGAGGCAATGGCCATGGGCAAAGCCATCGTCTCCACGGCCCTGGGCTGCGAGGGCTTTGACCTGACCCCCGGTCAGGAATTGCTCGTCGCCGACCCACCGGCCGAGTTTGCGGCGGCGGTGTTGTCGCTGTTGCGCCAGCCCGAGCGCCAGCGCGAACTGGGGCAGAGCGCCCGCCGCTACGCCGGCTCCCAATACGATTGGCGGCACATTGTGCCCAAGCTGGCGACCGCCTTTGACGAAACCCAAACCCAACGGAGGGACAATTCCCCATGACAGACAAAAACCAGCCATCGACGCCGATCCAGATAGAGGAGGACAAGCACTGGTGGTTTGCGGGCCGAACCTGGTCCTTGCTCCACATGCTGGATCGCTTTGTGAAACCGGACGGTAAAAAGCGCGTGCTCGACATTGGCTGCGGCGCCGGCAATATGTTCCACCACCTGGCGCGCTATGGGGCCGTGGTGGGCGTAGACAATCACCCCAAACCCCTGGAGGTGGCCCGCCAACGGGGCTACGATGTCCGTCAGGGGGCAGCGGAGGATCTGCCCTGCGACGACGAATCGTTCGACCTGATCGCCCTGCTGGACACAGCCGAGCACTGCCAGGACGACATGGCCGTTTTCCGCGAGTGCTATCGCGCGAGCGCGCCCGGCGGGCACATCGTCGTCACCGTCCCGGCTTTTATGTGGCTATGGAGCCACAACGACGTGCTCAACGCCCATCAGCGCCGCTACACCGCCAAGGAACTGCGGGAAAAGATGGCCCAAGTCGGTTTCCGCGTGCGCCGGATCACCTACAACAACTTTTTCGTCTTTCCCATGGCCGCAGCGCTCATCCTCCTGCGCCGCGGCGCCGACCAGGAGCCCGACTTGAGCTCCCCCCACTTTGACGAGGACGCCTACCAGGTAGAGATGGAACCGGCGCCGGCCCCCCTCAACGCCATCCTCAAGGCCGTGACCTGGACCGAGTCTCAGATCCTCCGCTGGCTGAACCTGCCAGTGGGCACGTCGATCATTGCCATCGCCGAAAAACCGCAAGTCGATTGACAGACACAGACCTCGTGGCAGCGCATCCATACGAATGGGGTTGCCGCTGAAAGAACAGCAGGTTCCGAAAAGATCCGGAACCTGCTGCTGGTTACCCCAGAGGGCAAAAAACTGGCCGCCTAGCAGCCTGTCGGAGAGAAAACCACCGAGGCAAAACGCCGTCTGTTTTGTCATTCTGAGGCCCCGAAGGGGCCGAAGAATCTCGCTTTTCGGCTGTCAAATGGGATCTAATGGCGAGATTCTTCGTCGCTCCGGCGGCTTTGCCGCCTCCGTTCCTCAGAATGACAACCCTCTCCGACAGGCTGCTAGCGCGCGTCCAATAGCTCCACCTCAAAGGTCAGGGTAGCATTGGGCGGGATCACACCGCCGGCCCCCTGGGCGCCATAGGCCAGGTCTGGGGGCAGGATGAGGGTGGCCTTGCCCCCCACGTTCAGCAGGGCGATGCCCTCGTCCCATCCGGGGATGACTTGCCCCACGCCTAAAGGGAAGGCGATGGGCTCACCGCGGGTGTGCGAGTTGTCAAACTCGGTGCCATCCTCCAGGGTGCCGCGATAGTGGACGCGGACGATCTGGCCCGGCTGGGGCGCGGGGCCGCTGCCCTTTTCGATCTCGATGTATTGCAATCCGCTTGGTGTTTTCACAAAAGGCTCCTTCTGCTTTTTTCGATCTACAATTTTTAATCGGAACAGACACGGCTATTTCATTGTCTCTTGAAAGGCCTGGAAAGATATAGGCCCCCGCTTTCGCGGGGGCGAC
>CAYVLO010000386.1:0-3730 GCA_964452125.1 uncultured Anaerolineaceae bacterium
TCAACCTCCAGCCGCCGGATCCCCTCCCAGACGGCTTCGCCCGGCGAGCTATCGAGGGGAATACTGGCATTGGCCTGGGAACGCCAGGTGGCGCTGATCAGCAGGCCCAAGGTCACGCCGACCAGTAAGAAAATGACACTTTTGCTCAGGGAGGCCCGATCGTTTTTCATCGCGTGCATATTGCCCAGAAAAAGCCAACTATTGCTCAAACGAGATCACGTGCCGAACCGCGAGCAGCGAACTTTTGAATCAAGGGCTCTGTTGAATCCCAAAAGAGCCCGTCCTCCTGACAAAAAGACCCCATGGCTGCACGGGGCGTCGCAGGGATACCGTACACACTCGATCCCTACCCGGCCTGGAGGAAACCCCAGGGAGGAGGCTGCTAGGGGTTGGTCGCCGACTGCACCTGGATGTCGTACGCCTTGCGGTTGTCGGTTAGGTCGCTTTCGCCGGGCACGGCATCGACGATCACTTCCAACGAGTAGGTTTTGTGCAACGGAATGGCCCCCAATTGCCCAAAACGAACTACCTGAATCTCGCCAGGCGCTATGCTGGAGATGCTGGCCCCCTGCGTCAGGAGAAAATCGGGGTCCTCCAGCGTAGAAAGCTGCGCCCGCACCGTCACATCCTTTTCCTTCATGGCGCCCATATTTTCGATAGCCACCAGCAGCGAAATGGGCTGCCGCCTGAGGAGAAGCTGTTCATACTCCAAGGGTGGTTCAAAGTCCACCGCCAACACTACCAGGTTTCTTTCCAGCGTGCCATTGGACAAAGGGCTTGTCAGGGCTTCGGGTGTATAGACGGCAGGTGTGGCATCGATGACCTTGACCTCCGCGCAGCCTGCCAGTAGAAAAACCGCCGCCAACCATACACCCGCACTCCAAAGCCCCCATCGACCACGTCTGGGCAGCATTCGTGCGCCTCCTTTATCGAGTCCGTGCCATCGGTCCATGGCGCAAACCGAGTGTCTGGGTCCACTATACACGATCGATTCCGATTTGTCAAGCATCGTCGAAAAGCGGGTACGGTAGTGATGGGCGGTGGGGCTCGTCGGTGCGATTCTGTTTGGTTCTGGCGGCCATTTTGCCTTTGCTCCGCTCTGATTGGTCGGCTTGCCTTGCAGTAAGAACTGGGTTATAATCGTAGGGTGTTGGCCGGGTTGGGGTATGGCCTCGACCAGGCTTCAGCGACAAGGACCCAGGCGGGAGGATGCAGACCTTTGGTGGAACAATCCCAGCCACACCAAAAGTCGATCGCACGCGAGTTCATAGAAACGCTGCTGCTGACCCTGCTGATTTATGCAGTGGTGCGGGGTTTTTTGTTCGAGAACTATCGAGTCGTCGGTCGAAGTATGATGCCTTCACTGCAGGATGATCAGTACCTGGCGGTAAACAAACTGAGCTATCGATTGCATCCCCCCGAACGGGGCGACATCGTTGTCTTTCGCGATCCCAACGGCGATGGTCGCAAGCTTATCAAGCGGGTGATCGGTTTGGAAGGAGAGGTCATCGAAATTCTGAACGGCCAGGTGTACGTGAACCAGCAACGCCTACAGGAACCCTACATCCAGGAGCCGGGCAATTATTCCTATGCGGCCATCACCATCCCCCCTGGGCAGGTGTTTGTCTTGGGCGACAACCGAAACAATTCCAGCGATTCCCACGACTGGGGTACCCTGTCCAGGGAGACGATTGTAGGCAAAGCATGGATCTCGTATTGGCCACCCGAACTGTGGACCATCATTCGCCACGAGACCTATAACGGGGTATCTTGAGCAGGATTCCGAGATGGCATTATCAGAAGATCAGATCAGGAGTCTGGTTCGCCAAGTGCTGTTGAGAACTTTGGGGCCTGACGGAATTGTCGAAAACCCTGGCGTACTCTCAGCGCCATCGGCGCCCTCTTCCCCGCGCCTCACCATCACCGAAGCCGATGTCCTCCAAGTGCCTCGCGGTGGGGAGTTGGCGATTCCAACTGGGGGTAGGGTCACCCCTCTTGCCCGCGAGGCTGCCATCGAGCGTCATATTACACTGGTGCCTGAAACGCCCACCTCCCCCGAAGCGAGCCCAACTGTCAACACCGCTACCCGCCAAGTGGTGGCCCTGGGCGCCGATCATGGCGGGCTGGCCATGAAAGAGGATATCAAGACCTTTGTGGGGGAACTCGGATATCCGATCGTGGACTGCGGCACCCACACACCCGAAGCAGTTGACTACCCCGACCTGGCCTACGCCGTGGCCCGCCTGGTGGCCGAAGGAAAAGCCTGGCGAGGCATCATCGTTGACGGGGCCGGGATCGGTTCCTGCATGGCAGCCAACAAAGTTCCTGGCGTGCGGGCGGCTCTTTGTTACGACCATGCGACAGCCATTAACTCTCGCGAGCACAACGACGCCAACGTCCTCACCCTGGGGGGTGCGCTGCTGGGCCGCAATCTGGCCCGGCAGATCGTCCAGACGTGGCTGGAAACCCCCTTTGGTGGTGGGCGCCACGCCAGGCGAGTGGACAAAATCATGGATATCGAACGCCGTTATCTGCGCAAATAAGGAGCCATAAGACAGGTGCAACTGGATTCCGCGACAGTCGAGCGTCTGATCGAAGAGATCACCCGCCAGGTGTTACTCCTCTTGCGTGAAGAGGAAGCCAAAGCCGGCGCCGGGGCCGTGTGCAGCGAAAGCTGCATCGAACAGTGCATCTCGAGCTGTCAGCCCGAAGTACAGCAGATCATCCATGCAGGGGCCTCACGGCTGACCTCCACCGTCGGCAACGTCGATGTAGGGGCCGACATCGCCACGATGATCGATCATACCCTCTTAAAACCCGACGCCACCCAAGATCAGATCGCTCAACTCTGCTACGAAGCGCGCAAATATGGCTTTGCTGCCGTCTGCGTCAACCCCACCCACGTCAAACTCTGCGCCGAGCTGCTCAAAGGCAGCCCCGTCCACGTGTGCACCGTGGTCGGCTTTCCACTGGGGGCCACACCGCCCGAAGTCAAAGCCTACGAGGCCCAGCAATCCATCGACCACGGCGCCGTCGAGGTCGACATGGTGATCAACATCGGCGCCCTCAAGTCCAAAGACTATGCCCTGGTGGAGCGGGATATTGCCACGGTTGCCCGCACCTGCCACGCAGGCGGCGCCCTGCTCAAAGTCATCATCGAGGCCGCGCTATTGACCGATGAAGAAAAGGTGATCGCCTGTCAACTGGCCAAAGCCGCCAAGGCTGATTATGTCAAAACCAGCACCGGATTTGGCCCGGGTGGCGCCACTGCGCACGATGTAGAGCTGATGCGCCGCGCTGTGGGTCCCGAAATGGGCGTCAAGGCCGCGGGAGGCATCAAGAGCTACCAGGATGCTGAGGCCATGGTAAAAGCGGGGGCCACTCGCATCGGCGCCAGCGCGGGCATCAAAATTGTCGAACAGGCCGGATCGGCACGGTAAAAGGAGACGAACATTGGCAGTCGATTTGCGTTCCTACGTTTTTTTGGATAGCTTGCAGCCCCAAATGGCTGCTTTTGTCGGATCGACGGCGCGCGGCTTTTTGCCTCTGGCGGGCGACGCCTCGCTGTGGGTCGAGATCTCGCCCGGCATCGAGATCAACCGCATCACTGACATCGCGTTAAAGTCCACCAAAGTGCGCCCGGCTGTTCAGGTGGTCGAACGCCTCTTTGGCCTGTTGGAAGTCCATTCCTCTGACCAAGCAGAGGTGCGCGCCGCAGGAGCCGCCATCC
>CAYVLO010000387.1:0-3717 GCA_964452125.1 uncultured Anaerolineaceae bacterium
AGGTGGGCTCTCGAGCCTCGCCGAATCCGATCCTGTGCGGGCGCCATCCCACGCCCAGGCCAGGGGCGCAGAAAGAACCGCTGCCATCATACCACTCAGCAGCCCCCAAGTCAATAGGACCTTGGGCCCATTCAAGATCACCGATGCCGCCAGGTGACCTCGACCTCTTGCAGGCTGTAGGGGCCATCACAACCCGCACTGGTCTCCCACCAAAATTGCATCGACCGGGGCTCTCCGCCCTTGAACACTCTCACAAACCACTTGCCGGCCTTGGGTCCACCCCATAAATCGTACACGTAAAAGCCGTTCACGTCGGTCCACACATCCACGCGCCAGTCCTGATCGTTGCCCACCCGCATCTGCACGTTTGGCTCTGCCAGGCCATTGGCGCCCAACACATAGCCCGACACCCGGGTCACCGCACAGTTGGCCCGGCCTCCGGCGCCGATGTAATCGTAGGGCCAGGGCGTCGGGGTAGCTGTGGGCTTGGGCGGCGCCGGCCGTCGGGTAGGTGTCGGAGGATTGGTAGCTGTGGGCGTTGCCGTGGGCGTATCGGTGGGAGGCAGAGGGGTGTTCGTCGCCGTAGGCAGGGGCGTCGGCGTCCAGGTGGGTGTGGACGTCGGCGTATTGGTAGACGTCGCTGTTGGGGTAGCCGTCCAGGTCGGCTCGAACCGCGGCGAATCGGCGCCCGCCAGCGTGGTCGGCGTCGGTGGTTTGAGCGGGTTAAAAAACACTTGCGGGTTGATATAGATCGTCGCGTAGCAGAGGATCACCAACGCGATCACCACCACCACAATGACCGTCAAAATCTCCAGGGTCCGATCATTAAACCGATCCAGCATCGAACGACTCCTTTGTCTCCCCCGCTCGTTCACGGCGACTGGGGCGATTGTCCGTACACGTCTGCTGTGCTCAGAAAAAAGCGCGACTGCCCATCTTTTACCAGGACATCGACAAACAACCGTTCTGGACTTTCTGCTGTCACCAGTTTGAACGCAGCGTCCTGCAACTTGTCCGCCATCTGCTGCGTCGGGAAATTGGGATACTGCCCCAAACGTCCCGCCAGATTCATCTCACGGCGCACCAAATAACTCGCTTGATCCAGATGCGAGGCGTCAGGCAAAGCGGTCACCATGTCCTCATAGGCAAAGTAGAGATCCTCATACCGGGTCGACAGCGCTGATCGGATCTCATTCGCCTGCCCCTCCCATTCGGACACCAGAGAAACTCCAAATCCACCCACCGCCACTTGATATTTGATGGTCAACCAGCGGATGAGCGCCCATAGGGCCTCTGCCCGCCTTTCCGGTTGACTGGTCTCGGCCAACAACTGCTCGTACAAGCTCGTCTTGGCCTCGTCCTCGGCCCTAAGGGCCTCAGCCAGCGCCTGTACCCGCTCGGCAGAGGGTTCCCTGCCCCCCGCCAGGTCCTCCACCAAGGCCAGCGTGGCCTGCCGACGAGCTTCTTCCCGCTCGCCCACCTCAGGCAACGAAACTGTGGCGCGGCCCAGGGTCAGGCCAGGGTGATCCGAAATCAACGCCGGGGGCTGAAGGGTGATGCGAGCCAGATCCTCCATGGGCTGCTCGCAGGCGGCCGCCCGATCCAGGTCTCCCAGGTTTTGATAGGCTTTCTGCAACTGGTCGAGCAGTTCCCAACGCTGCGCCATCTGCAGATAGGGACTGTACACGGCCAGCCGAAAGGCCTGATCGAAACTGGTCACCGCATCGGCGTGATAACCGGCGTCACGCCAGCCTCTCCCCGCCGACATGAGCGCATCAGCCCGGGCGGTGTCGGTCAGCCCAGGGCTAAGCACGGCTATGTCGTACACCTGCTGGAACGCATAGGCAGCTTTCTCCGGCTCTTCCGCCTCGATCAACCGGGTTCCCAAAAGCACCAAACGGCCCATCCTTTGGGCGTCGCTCAGATCCAGGCTAAAGGCCACGATCACACGGGCCGTTTCCAGCTCACCCTGCGACAAGGCCACATCGATGGTTTCCGTCTCGGCGGCCCCAGCCAGAGGGTAAAGGGCCAACACCGGCATTACCTCTTTTGCCACAATCTCGCCCCTCGGATTACGCCAGGACAGCAGATCCGAAGGCCGGGCACGCAAGCCAAAATACAGAATCACCGCGCCAGCAGCGAGAACCAGCAATAGAACGGTCGCTGCCAACAAGAACCACACTAATCTACGTTGCTTCGAGCGCATTCAGCCCCCCACTACCGAATATTATACCAAAGAACTCGAATTTTGTCTACTCGCTGATGAAACGCTCGATCACTGCTGATTCTCGCAAGCCTTCCAGCCAGGCATCGAACCGCTGCTGCTGAAGGTGCAACAAGAGCACCTCTTCAAGAGGTCGGTCCTCCGCTCGTTCAATCACCTGCACGATATGGAACTGGTCGCTAAGCCGGATCGGCTCGCCGATCTCGCCCGCCTTCAAACCAAAGGCCGTTTCCTCCAGTTCTACGGCCATCACCCCCCGCGGAAACCATCCCAAATCTCCGCCGCTCTCGCTGGTCGATGTGTCGATCGATTCCTCACGGGCCAGCGATTCAAAGTCCGCCCCCTGCTGAAGCCGCTCCCAAACCTGTTTCGCTGCTTCTTCGCTGTCCAATACAATGTGACGCGCACGGACCTGCTCAGCCGACGCGGGCACATCCGCCGTGATGGCTGCCCACGCCCGATTGGTCAACATCGATTGCAGCACCACCTGCTGATAGTCGTCCTTTGTCCAACCGGCCGAGGCCAACCAATCCTCAAAGGCGTCCAGCCCGCCCCCGGCTTCAATATCGGCGGCCACTTGCAAGGCCAACTCGTCATCGGTCACGGCCAATCCCAGGCCCTCGGCATTCTGGGCAATGAGCACACTATCGATCATCTGGTTCAGAATGTCCCAGCGGGCCTGTTCCATGTGAAACCTGCCCTCTTCGCCTTCGAGATCCACACCCGTGTGCACCAGGGACTGCTGAAACTGATACAATTGCTCTTCATAATCGGCCAAAAAGATATACTCGCCGTTGACAGTGGCTGCCAAGGGCGCCGGCGGAGTGGGAGTGGCCGTCGGCGTTGCCGTCGCCTTGGGCGTCGATGTCGCTTTGGGCTCCTCGCTGCGAGTGGGCGGGGCCGGTTCGTCCGTCACAGTCGCTACAGGTACTCCGATCGCAGCAGCCGTCGGTTCCCCTACCGTCCCAGTCTCGCCACAACCACCCAACACCAACAGAGCGCCCAGCAAAATTACAGGAATCCACCCCAATCGCATTCGCATGTCCATTTCTTTCCGGATACTGTGAATCCTAGCCCTAGCAGCTTGTCGGAGAGAAAACCACCGAGGCAAAACGCCGTCTATTTTGTCATTCTGAGGCCCCGAAGGGGCCGAAGAATCTCGCTTTTCGGCTGTCAAATGGGATCTAATGGCGAGATTCTTCGTCGCTCCGGCGGCTTTGCCGCCTCCGCTCCTCAGAATGACAGCCCTCTCCGACAGGCTGCTAGTGGTCGAGCGCCAACCATCCACAATATCTAGTATTGTAGCAGATTTCGCGCATTTGTCAACTATTCCATCACCCGAATAATTATAACTCTTTTTTCCAATTTATGCAAACTGGACGATCCAATCTGTACTATCCGCTTTATACTGTTTTCACCACTGAATCAAAGCGGGCAGGTATCTGCTCAATAAATAGTGGGTAAAGTTGATGCGCCGAGTCCACAGAGTCGTA
>CAYVLO010000388.1:0-3714 GCA_964452125.1 uncultured Anaerolineaceae bacterium
AGGATGTTGTCACCCAGCAACCCATATTCCTGGGCGCGGGCGATGGCGATCTCGAGCCGCTTGATGGCCAACGGATATTCGGCCCGGCAGTAGACATAGCCCTCTTGGGCGCCCACGGCATAGGCGCACAAGGACATGCCCTCTACAAGACTGTGGGGATCGCCCTCGATGATGGAGCGGTCCATAAAGGCTCCCGGGTCGCCCTCGTCGGCGTTGCAGACCACGTATTTCTCGGTGCCGGGCGCGCGGGCAGTGAACTCCCACTTGAGGCCGGTGGGAAAGCCTGCTCCACCCCGGCCCCTGAGCTTGGAGTTCTTGACCTCTTCGTACACCTCTTGGGGTGTCATCGTAGACAGCGCTTTGGCCAGGGCCTGGTAGCCATCGCGAGCAATATACTCGTCGATCGATTCGGGGTCGATCATACCGCAGTTCCGCAAGGTCACACGCAGCTGTTTGGTATAGAACGGAATCTCGCCGTAGAAGGGGACTGCCTCGTGGGATGCTGGCTCCTTGTAGGTCAGCCGCTGCAGCACCCGGCCTTTAACCAGAGTCTCTTCTACCAGCTCGGGGACGTCTTCGGCGTGTACCTGGCAATAAAAGATGCCGTCGGGGTAAATGATCATCACCGGGCCCATGGCGCAGAAACCGCGGCAACCGGTGTGCACGACCTCGACTTCATTGGCCAGCCCACGGCGAGCGATTTCGTCGACCAGCGCCTGGTAGGTGCCACTCGATCCCGAGGCCTCGCAGCCGGTCCCCCCGCAGATCATTACATTGGCCCGATACAATGCTTCGGTCATAGTATGCTCCTTCTTTTATGTCACGCGCTGTGCCGATCCGGCATCCAACCCGTCTAGTCGGGGCTGGATGCCAGACTCCGTGCCCCGCGCTTAGGATTGCCCGATGCCTTCGGTTGGCACCCGCCCCATGGCCCACTCTTCGACCACTTGACCCTGGCGCAGGTGCTGTTCCACCAGGTGGGGCACCATATCGGGGTGCACATTGCAATAGGTCACCCGCGGCTTGCCCGCCTGCTCAATGTCCACCAACGGTTCTTTAGAGCACATGCCAATGCAGCCCACTGTGGTCACGTGGGCATCGATCTTCTGGCGATTGAGTTCCTCCAGGATGGCATGCATGGTCTCGCGGGCGCCAGCGGCAATGCCACAGGTGCCCATCCCAACGATGATCTTGGTCCCGGTCTCGACGCGCACTTTGATATCCCGTTGGGCTTCCTCGCGGATTTTCTGCAAATCAGCGATGCTCTTGAGTTTCGGCATGATTTCCCCTTTCTTGAGAGGCCAATTCGGCCTCTCCTTCTGCAATATACTCGTGCAGCCACTTGCGTACCTGGGGATGGGAAAAGGGCACATCCCCCAACTCGGCCTGAATAGCCGCCGTATCCAGTTCAAATGCCTGGGCGCCCACCTGGTGGCGATAGTGCAACTGCATATCACCCCGGCTGCCCAGTAGAAAGGCCAGCAGCGTGTCGGTCATGTTGCCCAGGGGCGCCCGATCGATATGGCTGTGGCGAAAGTGAGCTGTTACCGTCGTACCCTGGCCCGGGACGGAATCGACAGAGAGATCTCCCTCACAACGACGTGCAGCAGCCGCGAACAAGGGCAACCCCAACCCAACGTGGCGCGTTGTACGGGTGGTATAAAAGGGATCCAGCGTTCGGTTGGCTGTCTGGGTGTCCATCCCTCGCCCGTTGTCTTTAACCGTGATGGTCAAAAGATCGGCCTCCAGATCCTCGATGATGGCCAGATCCACCTGCGTGGCCCCTGCTTCCAGGGCGTTCTCCAGCACATCCAAAATGTGCAGAGCCAGTTCGCGCATACAGGCCTACCTCAAGACCGTCCTTGCCTGGTGACCAAGGGCCCCCGTAACCCAAGCGGCCCCGAGTTTCCAGTCAGGTCCGTTTGTGTCCCTACTCCAGGCCGTCGATGATCTCGATCAACTTTTGCGGCACCAGGTGACCATAGACCTTGTCGTCGATCATGGCCACGGGCGCCAACCCGCACGAGCCCAGGCAATAGACCACTTCAAAAGTCACCCGATAGTCGGGCGTGGTTTCGCCGGCCTTGATGCCCAGGTGGTTCTGCACGGCGTCGACGATGCTGGCTGCGCCCCGCACGTGACAAGCCGTGCCATCGCACTGCCGGATGATGTGACGCCCGCGACGAGTCAGGTAGAACTGGCTGTAAAAGGTGACGACCCCATAGATGCGGCTCAGGGGCACTCTCATCTCCCGCGAAATCGTCTTCAAGACTTCGGGGGGAAGCCAGCCATAGATTTCCTGAGCCTTTTGCAGCACCGGGATCACCGCTGCACGCTGCGCCTTGGACTCGTCCAGCACCTTGTATAGCGGCGCCAGATCTAGACTCTCTTGCTCCATGAATTCCCTCCTTGCAATGGCTCTTGAATCTCCACTCGCCGTCCATCTTGGCCGGCCAGTGCTATTGCCAATTCCCTCACTTGAGGGCACTGAACCTTGAACATGGTCCGGGCTGTCATCTCTTCTAGGCGGTGAGCATCGCCGCTGACCACCAGACCGAACCCGGCCGTCTGGGGCAGGCGTTGCGCTACCTCCACCGGATCGGCCAGACGAGATAGTTCTAGTCCGGCGATCTCCAGGCCTGGCGGCACCCATCCCAGGTTGGCGATCAGGCTGTAGGATGGCCTATCGACATGGGCAGCCAATACCATACCACCCAGGGCACGCGCCCCCGCCACCACCTGTTCCACCGACAGCGACGTGGAGGTGGAGAGCAGCCGATCCTCCGTGCGGATATACTCGCCCGTCGCATCGACCACAAACTGAGCGCCAAAGAACTCTTCATCATTCTGGAGATCAGGCAAGGCCGCAGTCACCTGTTCCTGCCATTCCAGTGCCTGCTCCATCTGGTCGAACAGACACACCAGATGCACCTCTTCGCGACTCTGAACCTCCATGCCGGGCAGAACCGTCAACCCAGTGCCGCTGGCTGCATCGATCACCGCCTGGGCATTCTGGGCCGAGTTGTGATCCGTGATGCCAATGAGGTCCAAGCCCAATTCCCGGGCGCGGCGGACGATGAGCGGCGGGATCATCTCGACCTCGGCGCAGGGTGAGAGGACGGTGTGAACATGAAGGTCCGCCCACAGGTAACGCCACGCCGAGGCGGCGGTCATGACCTAGTCGCCTCCGCAGATCCCCAGCTCACACAACTGGCACACCACGGCATAACTTGTGCGGCTTGAACCCAATAGCACGACGCCGTTCTCCTGAGCCTTGCCAATGGTCTCCAGGTCGGGTTTGACGCCCTCACTGACAATCACGCCGGCCAAATCCAGCAGCGAGGCCACCGCTACTACGTTGGGATGGGCTTGCAGGGTGACCCAGACATTGCCTGCCTGAGCTTTGGCCATCACACAGCTCAATAAATCCGAGGTGTACCCGCCGGTCACATTCCGGTCCGTAGAACCTGCAGAAAATACCTGCAAGCCCAACTCGGATACCAATTCTTGGATGGTCATCTTTGCACCTCTCCATTCCCATTGTCGTTGGACGCCGCGCCCGTTGTTGGAATAAAGAACCAGGTTTCCAGGCGGGTGCCCACGCCCGCTGCCGAACGTATTTTCATCTCGTCGGCATAGCGCTTGATGTTGACCAAACCCATACCGGCCCCAAAGCCCATCTCGCGGATCCACTCGGGGGCCGTGGTAAAGCCC
>CAYVLO010000389.1:0-3703 GCA_964452125.1 uncultured Anaerolineaceae bacterium
TCACCGGGCTGGGAGGGACCTTCTGGGAACCAGGCGCCCCCGCCCAGCCGTTCCAGGGTGGGCACGAGCTGGCGGCCCTGCTCGGTGGGCCAGAACACCTGACCTGGCGCTACGATCCGATCCTCCCCGGCGTCCATCAACGGGAGCGTTTTGACCGCCTGGCAGGACAGGCCAGTCAGTTGGGCATCCGCAGGTGCGTCGTCAACTTTGTCGCAGCGCCCGGTCGGTATTCTCGGGTCGACGCCCGTTTGGCGGCAGCGCTGCCCGGCTGGGAGCAGGGAATGCCCGGATACGATGAGGACTGGAAGGCCGCTGTGGCGGCCCAGATTGTTGAATCGGCCACAAAGGTGGGGATAGCCGTGGCGGCCTGCGCCGAATCGGCTGCCCTCCCCGAACGGGTCCCCGGTTTGCACCCGGCGACCTGTGGCGATTATGAGTGGTTCGTGGCCCTCTCGGGTCGCGATCCGGGCCGCGCGCCGACCTCGGGAAGCCGCCGCGGCTGCGGCTGTGCCGCCTATTTCGATGTGGGGCTGTACGGGCAATGGGCCCGGTGTCACCGCTGCCTGTACTGCTACGCCGGGTGAGGTGGGGGTTTGACCCGCTGGGGCAACCCTCAGCGCATGGCGAAAAAGAAGCGGATGAGGCGCACCGTTTGTTCGATTTCGACCCGGCTCAGTTGGGGAAAGATCGGAAGGGACAGGATCTGGGACGTGGCACTTTCGGCATGGGGGCACGAGCCAGGCTCGTAACCCAGATGGGCGTAGGCCGGCTGTAAGTGCACAGGGCGGGGGTAGTGGATGTCCGAAGCGATGCCTGCACCGGTCAAATAGTGGCGCAGGGCGTCTCGAGTCTCGGTGCGGACCACATAGAGGTGATGGACCGGTTCTGCGTCGGCGGGGGCCGTAGGCAACGCCAGACCGGCCAGATCGGCCAGGCCGGCCAGGCCGGCGCGGTAGATTTCTGCCAGTGCTCGGCGCCGGGCGTTCCAGGCGTCGAGATGGGGTAGCTTGGCCCGCAGGATGGCGGCCTGGATCTCGTCGAGGCGGCTGTTCACGCCCATCTGTTCGTGCTCGTACCGCGCCCGTTGCCCCCCATGGCGCAACATGCGCACCCGCCCGGCAAGCGACGCGTCGTGGGTGACCACCGCTCCAGCGTCACCGTAGGCGCCCAGGTTCTTGCTCGGGTAAAAGCTAAAGGCGGCGGCATCGCCCCACCCGCCGACGCGCCTTTCCTGATAGCGCGCGCCGTGGGCCTGCGCGGCATCCTCCAGGACAAAGAGGCCGTGGCGCCGGGCCACATCGAGGATGGGCTCCATCGGGGCCGGGCAGCCATACAGGTGTACGGGAATCACAGCCGCCGTCTGGGGGGTGATGGCGGCCTCCAGCGCCGCCGGGTCCAGGGTATAGTGGGTGGGGTCGATGTCGGCAAACACGGGCGTGGCGCCTGCCATCGAAACGGCCAAAGCGGTAAAAGTGGCCGTCAGGGCCGGCACAATGACCTCATCGCCTGGACCGATACCGGCGGCGCGCAGGGCCAGGCACAGGGCATCGGTGCCGTTGCCCACACCCACGGCCTGATTCACCTCGCAGTATTCGGCCCACTCGGCCTCAAACTGCTCCCCCTCGGCGCCGAGTACGAACCAGCCGCGGGTCAACACCCGGTGGATGGCCTCATCGATCTCGGCCTGGAGGCGCCGGTATTCCCGGCGAAGGTCGCCCAGGGGGATGCGCGTGGTCATTATTCCTCCTCCCAGTAATGCCTGCCATACTCCCGATAGTACTGAAGGCTACGGCGCAGCCCTTCTTCGAGGGAGATCTGGGGGCACCAGCCCAGCTTGCTGCGGATCTTGCGATAATCGCCGTAATAGTCGCCGATGTCGATGCGTTTTCGGTTCTCGGGCCAGGGGATGAGCTTGTAGCTCCCCCGATCGGCCAATTGCACCAGCAACTGGGCCAGATGGAGAAGGTTGATGGGCTCGTTTCCACCCAGGTTATAGACCTGGCCGTTGGCCTGTTCATCGGCGGCCACGCGCAGCAGGGCGTCTACTACGTCGTCCACATGGTTAAAGTCGCGGACCTGACGGCCGTCGCCATAGACCGAGATCTCTTGGCCCTGCACGGCCAGCCGGATCCAGAGACCGAGGAAGGTCTGACGGGCGTCGCACACGCGCATGCGCGGGCCATAGGTGTTGGTCAGCCGCAACGAAGCCGCTCGCACGCCATAGACATTGTTGTAGACGATGTGGTACCATTCGCCGGCCATCTTGTTGATGCCGTTGACGTCGGTGGGATGCACCAGGTGGCGCTCGTCAACGGGCAAATAGTCAGCGGCGCCATAGATCTGCCGGGTGCTGGCGAACACCACCTTGACATCGGGGTTGTTGGTTCGGCACGATTCCAGGATCGAAAGCTGGCTCCGGCAGTTGATCTCCAGATCGGTAAAGGGATCGCGCATGCTGTCCAGGTGGCTGACCTGACCGGCCAGGTTAAACAAATAGTCCTGGCCCTGCACCAAATAGTCCATGCTGGATCGGTCGCGCACGTCGGCGATGTTGATGCGCACCCGATCTTGAATATCGGCCACGTTGAACAGATTGCCGCCGTATTCGGGGATCAACGAGTCCACGATCAGGATATCGGCCCCCAGTTCAAGCAAGCGATGGGCCAGGTTGGAGCCGATAAAGCCCAAGCCGCCCGTGATCAGGATCTTTTTCCCCCGAAAGGCCTCGGGGTGCTCGTTGGCAAAGGGGCTTATGGGGTACTTGGTGCAATCATCGCTCATTAGTTGATTCCCGAGGCTGGCTGCGCCCGGTGAGCTGCGGCCAGCGGAGTTCCCACCATAGCGCCCAGAGCTGTTGGCCTGTGCGCCAGATGCGGCGATAGTTAAAGAACTGGCTTTTGCCATACGCGCGGTGGTAATGATGGACCGGCACCTGGGTGATGCGAAAGCCCGCGTCCTGGACCTTTTTCATCAGCTCGACACAGATGACCCCCGAATCGGATTCGAGTTGTACAGTGTCAAAGATGCTGCGGCGCATCAGCCGAAAGTCACAGTCCACGTCGCGCAGGCGCAGGCCAAAGGCCAGCTTGACGGTCCAATGGTAGAGGCGCCCGATGATGATGCGATGCAACGGATCGGAGCGGCTGATCTTGTAGCCGTTCACAAAATCAACCTCATCGCTCCACACCTGGTACAGGCGGGCCATCTCCCGCGGATCGTATTGGGCGTCGCCATCGGTATAAAAGATGAGATCCTTGGTGGCGCAGCAGAACCCGGTGCGGAGTGCCCCACCGTAGCCGCGGTTTTGGGGATGGTGGATGACACGCAGCTCGGGGTAGCGAGAGGCCAGCTCTTCCAGCACATCGGCGGTATAGTCGGAGCTGCCGTCGTTGACGACGATCACTTCATAGTCGTCGGCCAGTTCGCGCAGAGTCATCAGGGCGGTGAGGACCATGCTGGGGATGGTCCCCCCATCGTTGTAGGCCGGGAAAAACACAGAAATGCTGGGCTTGGTTGCTATGGGAGTCTCGCCAACCTCGTGCTGTTCGGTCATGCCTCAACAGGTTCCTCCCTTGGGATGCGACGGGGATTATAACACTCTTGCTCAGGGGCGTCAAGGGACACTCGAATGCACGCCAGTGCCCTGTCAAAGTCCTTTTGAACAAGCCGCAACCCTAGCAACCAGAGCGTCACCCCCGCGAAG
>CAYVLO010000390.1:0-3696 GCA_964452125.1 uncultured Anaerolineaceae bacterium
CCATCCAGCTATAGCCGGCGTTCACCCCAGCCGCCGATCCGGTATAGGCAAACGCGGCCCCCACGTCCAACGTGGGTCCATCGTCCCAATAGGGCGCACCCACGATCACGTCGGCGGAGCCGTCGCCATTGATGTGGCCCGCCGTGCCCACCGAATAGCCAAACTGGCCGCCCGCTTGTCCGCCGTAGGCCGTCCAATCGGGGTTCGCGTTGGGCCCCGAGTCCGAACCGTGAAACACGTACGCGGCCCCTTCCTTGTCTGCGGTCTGCGTGAACGAAGGCGCGCCGACGATGATGTCCGCATAACCATCCCCGTTCACATCGCCAGCCCCGCCCACCGAAGCGCCCAGCCTGCAACCCGCCTGGGTCCCCACCACCTCCCAGATGGGGGTTTCTTCGAGGACCAAGCCGGGGGCATCGGTGCCCAAAAAGACAAAGGCCGCGCCGACGCTGCTCCCGCCCTCCTTGTGCAGTGGCGCGCCCACGATCACATCGTCCAAGCCATCGCCGTTCACATCGCCAACCCCGCCCACCGAAAAGCCAAATTCGCTTTTCGACAGGCCCATCAATACCTGGTCCGGATCCTCGCCCAACCCTACAGGCCCGCCCAGGTACACAAAGACGGCGCCCACCTGAACCTCTGTCGGGCCGTTGTAATAGGGGGCGCCGATGATCACGTCGTCATAGCCGTCGCCGTTCAGGTCGCCGGCCCACGCCACCGACGTGCCAAAGCCCGCGCCCTGCTGCCCGCCCGCTGCCGACCAATCGGGGAACGAACTCAGGCCTCCAGGGGATCCCCAAAATAGATGGACCACCCCCTCCCTGTCCACCGTCCGCTTTTGCTTGGGCGCGCCGATCAGGACATCGTCATAGCCATCGCCGTTCACGTCGCCGGCTGAGGCCACTGAATGACCAAGCCGCTCGCCATTGATGCCGCCACGGTAGGACCAATCGGGCAGCGCCGCGGGGACCGAGGGGTCAAAGGTCAGGCTGGCGCCCTCCGTCTGGGCAGGGACTGCCCCCGCGGCTGCCAAGCCAAAGGTGAGGATTGCGACGAAAAGAACTCGAAATTTTTGCATGGCGGGCCCACAATGGTGTCAGAAGTGTCCATTACCCACGTGCAGCGTCCGGAGCAAAAAGGGAGCCGCATCGATGGATCAGGGTTGCCCCCCGCCCCACGCGGCGGAAGGGTGAGCAGCTCGCAAGCTGCCACGGAACTCATTATACCATCCTTCGCCCCAACCGTCAACTTCCTTTACAACCCGATTGTGTATGCAAGTCGGTGGGAATCACGAATCTGACTGTTCCGTCGCCGTCTAGGTTATGGGCTGATGGGGCGACTTTCGCCCATGGTCAAGAGACAAGAGACCCGGCCAAGCTCCTTTGGGCTTCGCAGCTACGTCTGAGCACCCTCGAACATTGGCCCAAAACGAGCAACGCACCAGATTTCGGGGGGACCGGGGGCGTTAGGCCCCCGGCCGGGGGGAGTGGGGGCCTCGGCTGGCCCCCACCAAAGATGGGCTTGCACACTCCAAATACCGAACACCCCGATCAGGTTGACGAAAACCCCCGGACCGTGTATCCTATCCCCTGAACACAGCCCACAGAGATTTCTTACAGAAAGGAACGAACCATGCTTACCGAAGGCACAATCGCGCCCGACTTTCAGCTCCAGGCCGACGATGGACGGGAGATCCGCCTGTCCGACTATCGCGGCAAAAAGGTGGTCCTCTATTTCTATCCCAAGGACAACACGCCCGGCTGCACCACCGAAGCGTGCAGTTTCCGCGATGGGCACAGTGAACTGGTAGCGGCTGGCGCCGTCGTGTTGGGCGTCAGCCCCGACAGCGTCAAATCCCACGTGAATTTCAAAACGAAATTCGACTTGCCCTTTGCCCTGTTGAGCGACCCCGACCATCAGGTCGCAGAGCTGTACGGCGCCTGGGGCGAGAAAAAGATGTACGGGCGCACCTACATGGGCATCATGCGCTCCACCTTTATCATCGACGAAGAGGGCGTCATCGTCAAGGTCTTTCCCAAGGTCACGCCCAAGGACCACAGCCAGCAAGTCCTGCAGGCCCTCACCGGCTAGGCCTGGAGCGCAAGGGTTCCCTGCCCGTCAGCCAAAAAAGGAGAGGGGATTGGCGCTGGACCAACCCCCTCTTCTCATGTTGTCTCGTCCGCTAGGCGGCGTCGTACCCCGGCCCTTCTTCATAAAAGGCGCGGTTCTTGTCAATCCACGAACTGTACTGCTCGGGCACCTCATCATCGGGGAAAATCGCCTCAGATGGACACTCGACAGCGCAGGCGCCACAGTCGATGCAGCTATCGGGATCGATGAAATAGGCCATCCCCCAATCGGGATCGCCGTCGGGCCCCCTGACGATGCATTCCACCGGACACACCTCGACGCAGGCCCCATCTCGAATGCACAACTCGGTAATTACGTACGGCATGATACAACCTCCTCTTCTTTTATGGTTTTTCCTCAAGCGAAACAACGGCATTACATGAACTCGGCCCGCAAAGCCTCAACCTGCGATGCCGAGAGCGTGCCCAGCTTTCTCTTGGCAATGGCCCCTTGTTGCAACGAGGCCACTTGCTCCTCGTAGGTCGGGCGTTCCACCTGATAGAACACCCCGGTTGGAATCCGATCCCCCCACTCCAGCGCCCTGGAAAAAGCGGCCACTCGATCCGTCGGATCGTGGCCCTCTTCCGCCAAATTGTACACCCGCTCGCGATACCAATCATACGTGTTTTTCCGGTTAAAGGTCACACAGGGTTGCAGGATCTCGACCAAGGCATAGCCCTTGTGCTCCAACGCCTTTGCAATCAGCGCGGCCAAGCCCTTTACCTCGCCGGCAAAACCGCGGGCCACAAAGGTTGCCCCTGCCGTCAATGCCAACGCTGTCGGAATGGCCGCCGTCTCTAACGCGCCATCGGGCGAGGTGCTGGTGACAAAGCCGGCGTCGCTGGTGGGCGAGTATTGCCCCTTGGTCAGCCCATAGATCTGGTTGTTCTGGATCAGATCCACAATGTCCAGATTCCGCCGGGCGGTGTGGATAAAATGCCCCATGCCCAACCCCATCGAATCGCCGTCGCCGTGCACCGTCACCACCTTGAGATCGTGGTTGGCCAGCTTGGCGCCGGTGGCAATGGGCAACGGCCGCCCGTGGAGCGTCATAAAGCCGTTGGCGTGGGTATAGTCGGGCAGTTTGCTGCCACAACCGATGCCGCTCACGAGCAACACCTCGTGGGGCGCCAGCCCCACCTGCACCAGCCCCTGCTTCAGGGCGCTCCAAATGCCATAGTCGCCGCATCCAGGGCACCAGGTCGGCTTCACCGGGCTCGCGTACTCTTTGATTGTGACCGGCATCTTATCCTCCCTCCTTCAGTTGAGCGAGCACATCCTCCGGCGCGAACGGCCGCCCATCGTATCGCAGAATCGACCGATCCACGCGGATGCAGGTCTCGCTCTGCAACAAGCGCTTGAACTGCCCGGTATAGTTGTTCTCCACCACCGCCAGCTTGCCGCCCTGAAGCGCCTCGGCGGCCGCCTCGGCGGGGAAGGGCCACAGATCGCGGAAATGCACCAACCGCGCCTGGCCGTCCAGCCGGTCTACCACCTCTCGCAACACGCCGTAGGTCGAGCCCCAACCCACCAAGATCCACGGCGCTTCGGCCGGCCCGTAGCGGG
>CAYVLO010000391.1:0-3687 GCA_964452125.1 uncultured Anaerolineaceae bacterium
CGACAATCATTGGACACCGCCCCTTCCCTTTCCCTTTTGCCCGAAAGCAAAAAATGCCCACATGGTCGAGTCCATATAGAAAACCCACACCCACCCCCAAACCCCAATGGATCGCCTTCGAAAGCGAGCGGGGCGTCAATGGCGACTATGAGATCGTGGTAATGGCTCCCGACGGCACGCGGCAAACCATTGTCGTCAACTCCTGGGCCGACGACGTGGCTCCCGCCTGGGCGCCTGGCGGGAAGCAGATCGCCTTTCTCTCCTTCCGCGACACAGAGAAAGGCAAGTGGGGCAAGGGCGATGGCTCCATCTATGTGGTAGGGTTTGACCCAGCCACCGGCCAAAAGACCGAACCGGCGCACCGGGTGACTGACGATGACGGAAACGACGATTGGCCTGCCTGGTCGCCCGACGGAAAGCGGATCGTTTTTCAGAGCGACCGCAGCGGGAATGAGGATATCTGGATCATCAATGCCAATGGCACGGGGTTGGTGCAGTTGACCCACCATCCCAAAGCAGATCGCCATCCCAACTGGTCGCCCGACGGCAAAAAAATCGCGTTTTCCTCCAATCGCTCGGGCAATGAGGAGGTGTGGGTCATCGACGTGGCCGCAGCGCTGGCCAGCGGCGACGACTCGATGGCTGTCAACCTGACCCAATCGCTTGGCCGCGATCGCTATCTCTTCTGGTCGCCCAATGGCAAGCAGCTCGCCTTCAACTCCCACCGAGACGATGATTACGAAATTTACGTCATGAATGCCGATGGGTCCCAACAGCGCAACCTCTCCCAGTCACCCCAGAGCACCGAGGGCCTTGCCGACTGGTCGCCCGATGGCCAACGCCTGGTGTTTTACAGCAATCGCACCGGGAACAAAGAGGTCTATATCATGGACCTGGCGACCCTGGCCTGGACCAACATCAGCAACCATCCGGCCGACGACGAATTCTGTACCTGGGCCCGCTGAGGGTAGGGGCTATCGCTTTCTCAGAGAACGATTGCCAAGAAGGGAAAGAGCGCAATGTCAACACGCCGGATCTGGATCGCCTCTTTGGTGTTCTTGCTGGGCATGGGTGTCACCCAATGCAGGTCTGCCAACCTACCGACGACGCCCACCCCCGTCCAAACGCCATTGTCCCTGTTGCTGCCCACCAGCACCCTCACGCCGACGCCCACGGATCAACCCATCCCTAGCGCCACACCACTGCCCACCGAGTCGCCCCCCAAAACTCTACCTCCAGCCACCTACACCCCTGAACCCGTCGCAGACACACCTGCGCCACCTACCGAAGCGCCACCTACTCAGGAGCCACCGCCCATCCAGGCACCGCCCACCCAGGTGCCGCCCACCCAGGCGCCGCAACCTACAGCCCGCCCGCCGCTACCAGCCCAACAGGGCGGCGAGTGGGACATGGAAGCCGGCTTTGCACCCGGGTTTTCACCCTTGGGTGAGACCTGCCCCGGTTGGGCTGTGGCCAACGGATGGCAGGCCTTTGTGGCCCCCGGCGATCCGGCCTCTTCCTGCCTCAACGAGAACAAGAACCCGGACAATGTCCGCAGTGGCCAGCGTTCCCAAGAACTCACCTATGATTTCATCCACGCCGAGGCCGGCCTTTTTCGACAAGCCCAGACCCTCCCCGGCCACCGCTATCGCATCGAGGCCTGGGGCAAGCACATCCGCAGCGCATCGCCGGTTGAACTCTTTTTGGGCCTAGATCCCACCGGCGGCCAGAATTGGCAAGCGGGTTCGGTGACCTGGCACCCCTGGGACGAGACCCAGGAGGATGCCTGGGTTCACACCCAGGTCGTCGTTCGAGCGCAGGCCGAGGCCCTCACCCTGTTCCTGAAAGGCTACCACCCGCTGGCCGTGCAGGGTGGCGCTACCCTGTTTGACGACGTGCGCGTCATCGACCTGGGTCCCTGATCGCTGTCCTGGCACAGGACCAACGGATGGTTGACGTCCGAGCCGAGCCGGGGTATAATCGGAACCAGGGACGCTGCTGCCTGGCGCGCCCCAGAGGAGAAAGCCTTGTCTCAGAATCTGTTCTTTGCCGATCGGGCGCCGGTGTCAGCGGCGGAGGCGCGCATCGAAGGGGTGGGCGTGGGTCCGCTGGACGCGCGGCGCGTGGACGTAGCCGTGGACGTGACGCCCTGCCTGGAGGCGCTGCGCGTCGAGTTTGCCATCGTGGGTCCCGACGGCGCCGAGTGGGCCAGCGCCACCCTGTTGGACAACCGCGATTGGGCGTTGGACAAGATGTTGCACCTGCGGCGCGATGCCGAGCCAGGCGCCTACACTCTACACGTGGGCCTGTTCCATGGCGAGCAGCTCATCCACCACCTGATCAAAACCTATACCTATCCGCCCGAGCCGGTGGACTAGCGGGGCATCGATCGGGATGGAGAATCTGCCGCTGTGGCCGCCCAGTTGGACCACCCTGCTGCTGTTGCCGGCGTTGTTGGTGGGCTTTACCGTCCACGAGCTTGCCCATGCCCTGGTGGCCTTTATGCTGGGCGATACCAGCCAGGTAGAGCGCAAACGGCTGAGCTTTAACCCTTTGCGCCACGTTTCGTGGCTGGGCATGATCGCCTTTCTGCTACTGGGCTTTGGCTGGGCCAAGCCCGTGTGGGTGGATTATGGACAACTGCGTATCCGAAACCGGCCTCTGGGTATGTTCCTGGTGTCGATTGCCGGAGCCGCCGCCAATCTGATGCTCGCCGTGGTCGCCATTTTCGGCGTGTCGGTTTCGGCCTTTATCGCCTCTGCTGTGACGGGCCGCTCGGCCTGGGACCTGGCGATGGCCATGGTGAGCATCTCGCCAGGGCTGACGCCGGAGGGGATGGCCCTGGCCCTGAGCAGTTACATGATCACCGTCAACCTGCTTTTGGCGCTGTTTAACCTCCTGCCCTTGCCGCCTCTGGATGGCTTTCGGGCGCTGATGAGCCTGTTCACCATGGCGCGCAACGCCCTGCAACATCGCTCCGACGACGTGCCGCTGGCAAGGCTGGATACCCCGGTACTGACGACCCGCCCGCGACCAGCCGACGCCCCATCTCCTGCCCCTGGCGAGGCCATCCAGTCGAATGGGGATGATGAATCGCCGCTGAGCCCGGCCCAGATCCATTTCAACATCGGCCTGGACTATCACCGCGAGGGACAATACGACGAGGCCATTGCCCGCTATCGCCAGGCAACGGTCCACGACGACCAGATGGCCCTCGCCTACTATAACCAGGGGCTGGCCTACTGGGCCAAAGGACGGTTGCCGTTGGCCCAGGGCGCCTTTCGGGCAGCCAGCCAGAGCGGCGACGACATTAGCTTGCAGGTCCAGGCCGGCCTGCGCCTCAGCGAACTGGTCCGCGCCGAACAGGATTCCACCTACGAACTACCTCCGGTCCCCCCGCCCATGGAACCGGATCAGGTGCCGGTGTTGGTCTCTGTGACCCCACCCCCTCTGGACCCCGGCATCCAGCGCCGGGTGTGGCTGCGGCTGGCCCTGGGCGGGCTGGGAATGGGCGCCCTGGCCCTGTCCATGTGGCTGTACGTCACCGCGGTCATGATCGGCCTGTGAGGCGCCGGGCGCCAACCCTACGCCCAAAGTTGACGCACGGGCCAAACTTTGGTATAATCCCTGCCACGATGCGGGGTGGAGCAGTGGCAGCTCGTTGGGCTCATAACCCAAAGGTCGCAG
>CAYVLO010000392.1:0-3683 GCA_964452125.1 uncultured Anaerolineaceae bacterium
ATCCAGTACGGTTTCCACTTCCTCTTTGCTAAAATCCAGATCGCCGATCAGATCACGGCCGTGCAGATAGGTATGCATTTCGAGTTCTCCTTACGTTCAAGATCAGTGCGAATCGAGAGTCGGTTCTTTGGCCTGATTCCTCGCTTATAGCCTCATCCAAGGGAGCGGACGTCAACCGGCTTGCTCAGCGAGAACTCGCGGCAGCCAGGCGTACCATTCTGCGGCGCGCACCACATCGTCCAGAAACACGTTCTCATTCATCGCGTGGGCGGTGGTCTCATCGCCCGGTCCAAAACCGATGGATGGAATCTGCGCCTTGCCCATCCAATAGGTGCCGTTGGTGGAAAAATCCCATGTGCCCAGGGGCCGCGCTTCCCCCCATACTTCCCGAATGGCCTGTTGCCCCGCCTGCACCAGCGTGTGGGTATCGTCCAATACCCAGGCTGGGAAATACTTGGCCACCGGAAAGACAAACCCGGTATACGACGGGATGTCGTTGAACAACTCCTCGACCAGGATCTCTTGCTGCAAATAGTCGGGGATGAGGCCCTTGATCTGGGCGATCACCTCGTCGTGGGGCTCGTTCAGTGTGATGCGCCGATCCAGGTAGATGGTGAACTGGTCGGGCACGGCATTGAGCGAAGCCGTGCGCGCCGAAACATCGGTCACCACGACGGAGGCGTGGCCCAGCAAGGGGTGGCTACCCAGGCCAGCACGCATGCGGGAATCCAGGTCGCGGAGGGCCGCGATCACCGGCATCATCTTGTAGACGGCATTGTCGCCCAGATAGTGCGAGGCCGCATGGGCCGACCGGCCGGTGGCGGTGAGTTTCAGTTCGATGCGGCCCTTGTGTCCGCGATAGACCTGCATCCGCGTCGGCTCGCCGATGACGACGAAATCGGGACGCACCTGTGGATCGACTTCTACAAAGGCATTGGGCGCAATGCCGTCGCACCATTCTTCCATATTGCCGAAATAATAGACGGTGTACCCGTCGAGCAGGCCCAGGTCGCGGGCAAGGGCCAGGCCATAGACCATGCCCGGAGTGCTGCCTTTTTCGTCGCATGCGCCTCGCGCATACAACCGGCCCTCGTCCACCTTGCCCACAAAGGGGTCCCAGTCCCATTCGTCGGGGTCGCCGATGCCCACGGTGTCAATGTGCGAGTCGTAGACGAGCACCGTGGGTCCATCGCCGATGCGCCCGATGGTGTTGCCCATCGGGTCGAAACGCACTTCGTCGTACCCGAGCGTGCGCATTTCGGCTTGAATGCGCTCGCCCACCGGACCAATCTGGGAATCCATGGAGGGAATCGCACAGATGTCCCGCATGAAACGAATCATGTCCTCACGCGCAGCCTGCACCCGTTGTCGAATTTGAAGCATTTGTCCATTCACCCCTATTTGTGCGGCTCTGGCAGTCTGCGGCCAATCGCCGCAGGCTCGGTCCAGGTTCTGTTTCCCCGGCTTACTCACGTTGGAGGAGCACCGTCTGACCCTCGTACAGGCGGGCAAAGCGCTCCCCATCGTGCTCGGTGCCGATGCCCGAGCCATAATGCATGGGCACGACGATCTCGGGCTGGAGGGTGCGCGCTGCCTCGACGGCCTCTTCGACGGTCATCACATAGGTGCCACTCACCGGCAAAAGCGCCACATCGCATCGGATATCGGCCATCTCTGGAATGTGGTCGGTATCGCCGGCAAAGTAGAGGCGCACCCCTCCGACGGTGACGACATAGCCCACATGTTTGGCTTCTCGAGGGTGAAAGGGTACCCCTTCAGATCGAAACTTGTTTGTATTGTAGGCGGGCACGGCTTCGATCTCGAGACCGGCCAACGCCAACTGATCGCCGGGTCGGACAAGCCTGGCGCCGGGCGACTTGTCGGCTGACCCGGCGTTGGCAACGATCACCGTGCCGCGACCGCGCACCTTTTCGATGTCCTCAGGCGAGCAGTGGTCAAAGTGCTCGTGGCTCACCAACACCAGGTCGGCCGGTGGCTGTTTTTTGGCCAGCTTCCAGGGATCGAAATAGACCACCACCGGTCCCTCCAGCCGAAAGCTATCGTGCCCTAACCAATGCAGCTTCGAAACCAATTCCTTCGCATTCATTTGTTCCTCCTTCAGTCGTCGGCTGATGGCTATCCCAACTTGGAAGGGATTGCCGCGAGTTTTCGTTCGGAATAGTACACCAACACGCCAAACACCACAGTTGCTCCGATCAGGGCCGCCAGAATGGCCAGGATCGCGACCTGGGGGCCTACCGGCTCAAAGAGCTGGCCGATGATCCAGGGCAGCGACATGCCCCCCACGCTCGCCGCCACCAGAAAAGCGCCTGTGATCTGCCCGGTAATGGGCACCCTTTGCCCCGTCCAGGAGATGGCCGTGGGAAAGATGCTGGCCATAAAGAGACCCACTCCCGCCGCCCCCAGCCAGGTCACCATCCACGACCCCGACCCCAGGAGAAGGGCCAAAAGGCTGACCACACAACCCACCAGGTCCACCAAGAGGATGGTACGGGGGCGGAAACGCAGGGCGATGGGAATCGATAGAAACCGCCCCGCCGTCAGCGCCCCCCAAAAGATCGAAGTCAGGTAGGCGGCCGTCGTAGCATCGGCCAAATTGAGGGCCAGGGCATAGGTGTAGATCCATCCGCCAAAGGCAGCTTCGGCGCCAATGTACAAGCCCAACAGCACAGCCACGAGAAGGACGAGGACACGGCCATCCACGGCATGCCTCGCGCCTGAGGCAGAAGCCGTTTCACCGGGGAGCGGATTGTGACGGGTATCTTGGCTGGGGCTGGGCATGCGGCTGATCCAGAGGGAAATGGGTAGCGCCACCAGGGCCAACACCCAATAGGCCCCTGCAAAGCGATCGGTCAGCGCAAAGGCTTGGGCCACCAGAATCGGCGCCAGGAGAGCGCCCACGCCAAAGAAAAAGTGGAGCGCATTCATATAGGGCCCCACGCTTGAGCCATAGGCCCACACGATCAGAGTATTGCCCCCCACGTCCACAGCGCCGCCCGCCATGCCCGCAATCAGCACGGCCAGGAACAGCAACCACAGGACGGGGGCCAGGGGAACGCCTGCCAGCAAGATGGCCAGGAGACACAAGGCTGCCGCCATCAGCGGATGGCCCAAGACCCGATCGTACAACCTTCCCGATAGAAACGAACCCAAAAGGTAGCCCAGAGAATGGGCCGGAAACAACAGGCTGATCTGGCTCAAGCTGACGCTTGTCTGCCCAGCCAGCCCCGGCAGGGTGGGACCCAAGATCGCCGACGACATGCCCAGCGTAATATAGGCCGCAAAATAGCCCACCGTGGCGCCGTTCCGCCCCGGATGGAGCAAAGACCGGATTCCTGTGTTCATCTATGCCCAAGCCCCGCGCCGTTTTGCAGATTCCCTTTGAACGGCCCCGGCCCAAACAGGGTGGTTCCTGCGTTCACCGTCATGGCTGATTCCCTCTGTCAGGTGCTAGGGCCATTATACCGCCAACCCCAGGGCTCGGCAAGTGATGAGAACGTCGGGTCGGAGGTGCGCGCCATACCCGGCAGTTTCTGCTGCATTTTGGGCCATCCGAGGAGCGCCGCCACGCAGCACCGCCGTTCAACGATGGGTCTATAGTACTTGGGCCTAGCAGCTTGTCGGAGAGAAAACCACCGAGGCAAAACGCCGTCTATTTTGTC
>CAYVLO010000393.1:0-3678 GCA_964452125.1 uncultured Anaerolineaceae bacterium
AAAACTTCTCGAAGCGATGCCTGCCCCTACGGCCGACAGACAAGTGACCACCGCGACGATGATCATGGCTGCGGTCATGGGTTTTTGGTCTTCCGCAATCTCGCGAAAGACCGTCCAATCCAATCGAATGGCCCTCAGAATTCGGTCTATCATGGATTCCTCCTCTTCTTGGCACCCAGATACATTCCTGGCGCCCGCGGCTAACAATGGTCTACAGTCTCTCCCCCTTTTACGCAGAAACGCGATTTTCGTTGCGCCCCATGAGGTCAGGCGCGCTGAATTTGGGCGCCCAGAGCCTGAAGCTTGGTCTCGATACGCTCGTATCCCCGGTCGATCTGGCCGATATTCTGGATCACGCTTTGCCCGCGAGCGCACAAGGCGGCGATGAGCAGAGCCATGCCGGCGCGGATATCGGGGCTAAAGAGGGTTTCGCCGTTCAGCGCCGAAGGACCGACGACCACGGCCCGGTGCGGGTCGCACAGAATGATGCGCGCTCCCATGGCAATCAGGCGGTCCACAAAGTACAGGCGGCTGTCGAACATTTTCTCGTGGATCAACACTGTGCCCTTGGCCTGGGTGGCCACCACCAGGGCGATGCTCAGCAAGTCGGTGGGGAATCCGGGCCAGGGAGCGTCGTCGATCTTGGGCACGGCCCCTCCCAGGTCGTCGACGATAGTCAGAGGTTGATCGGCAGGGACCAGGACGTCCTGACCGTCGAAGGAAAAGAGGACGCCCAGTTTTTCAAAGATCATGCGGATCATGCCCAGGTGTTGGGGCGCCGCGTCCTTGATGCGCAGTTCGCCGCCGGTCACCGCTGCCAATCCGATCAGACTGCCCACCTCCATGAAATCGGGGCCAATGGTGCATTGGCCTCCCCCCAGGCAAGGTTTGCCCTGAATGTGGAGCACGTTGGAACCGATGCCCTCGATCTGGGCGCCCAGTCCGTTGAGAAAATGACATAGATCCTGAACGTGAGGCTCGCTGGCTGCGTTGCGGAGGATGGTTTCGCCCTGGGCCAGGCAAGCGGCCATCACTGCGTTTTCGGTGCCGGTGACGCTGGCCTCATCCAGCCAGATGTCGGCGCCGTGCAGCGAGGAAGCCACCATTTCAAAGCTGTCGTTCTGTTTGACTTGGGCGCCCAGCGCCTCCAACGCCAGAAGGTGGGTGTCGATCCGGCGCTGGCCAATCCGATCTCCACCGGGCAGCGTCAGCGTGATGTGCCCGGACCGGGCCAGCAGGGGGCCCAACAGCGTCAGCGAGCCGCGGATCTGGCTGAAAAGGGCTGGGTCGGGGCAGGTGGAACAGAGCTGCGCCGCATGAACGGTCACCGAATGATGGTTGTGCCGTTGGACCGATGCGCCCAGGTCCTCGAGCAAGGATAGCATGGTCTGCACGTCGCCGATGTTGGGCAGGTTGTGCAGGGTGATGGGCTGGTCGCTGAGCAGGGTAGCCGCCAGAATGGGCAGTGCGGCGTTCTTGTTTCCGCTGGGCACCACGGTGCCACAGATCGGTTTTCCTCCCTCGATAATAAACTTTTCCACAGGTACCTCTCTTTACTTTCTATGTAGAGATTTCATCAAGCTTGGATTCATGGACGGACCTCCAGCCGGACGGGCGCGCCCAGATCCACCCCGATCCGATCGGCGGCACTGTCGTCTCGGAAGGCGATTTCCAGATGACCACTGCTGCCCAGGTAGATCACCGGCTCTCTCGGCCCAACGTCTGAGAAGGTTCTGTCCAAGGGGCTCACTCGCAGTGTGCCCACTTGAATTGAGTGTACTTTGCCGGGCAGGGGCGCCTTAAAGCTGGTGATCAGGTTGCCAAAGCGGTCGATGTGGATCACTTCCCCCATCCATAGACTGTCGCTCAAGGGATGGGGCTCGGGAAGGGGCATGTGGACCAGGGATGCAGGCGACAGCTCCTGCCCCATCTGTTCCACGGAAACGCCGCAGGCCAGGTGGGCTGCCACGGGGGCAAAGATGTCCCGTCCGTGGAAGGTGGAGCTTCCTTTAGGCAGATGGAAGGAGGGATTGGAGAGTTCAACGGCCTTCCGGATCGTCTGGGTGGAGAGGATGGGGCTCAGAATGCCATTGTCGGGCGCAACAAAGAACGCAGACTCGGTCTGCAGGGCAATGGCTCGCCTTGGACTGCCGACGCCCGGGTCGACGACGGCCAGGTGGACCGTGTGGGCTGGAAAGAAGGCGTGGGAGGTAGACAGCAAATAGGCGGCCTGAAGGATAGCCTGGGGACGGACCTCATGGCAAAGATCCACCAGGACGGCGTTGGGGCAGATGCCCAGGATAACGCCCTTCATGATGCCTACGTACGCGTCAACGTGACCGAAATCGGTGGTCAGGGTGATGATGGGATGGGACATGCGCTCTCCTGCCCCTATTGTACCCCAGGGAGGGAAGAGCGTCAAGCGCGGGCGGACGGCGCTTGATCCACGGCCGATCTACGGGACCATAAGGGACTTTTGCCCTCTAGCAGCTTGTCGGAGAGAAAACCACCGAGGCAAAACGCCGTCTATTTTGTCATTCTGAGGCCCCGAAGGGGCCGAAGAATCTCGCTTTTCGGCTGTCAAATGGGATCTAATGGCGAGATTCTTCGTCGCTCCGGCGGCTTTGCCGCCTCCGTTCCTCAGAATGACAACCCTCTCCGACAGACTGCTAGTCAACGCCGATGCTGGGCGCACTAAAAAGCGCGGGATCGCCAGATCCCGCGCGATCTGGCAGAGTAGACAATATGCCGTCAAGAGACAATACAGGCCCTGGGTACGGTGGTGTTAGCAGCCCACCAGGGCGCCTAGTTGAGCTGCCGGATGACGCACAACACCTTGCCCATGACCTCGACATTCTCTGCCGGATAGTACATCGGGCCCATGGTGGGGTTGGCTGGTTGGAGGCGCACCCTTTTTCCCTCCAGGTAGAACCGTTTGAGCGTCGTCGATTCTTCGTCGCGGAGCCAAATGGCTGCCATCTCGCCATTCTCGACACGGCGGGTATGGCGCATCAGCACAATATCCCCATCGTTGATCAGAGCATCGATCATCGAGTCCCCTTGCACTTCCAGCGCGTAGGTCGTGTTCGGATCCTTGACAATGTCTCGGGTCAGCTCGATGGTGCGCTCGGGGTCAAACGAGGTGGCATCGGGGATGGGAATAGGGCTACCAGCGGCGATCGGCCCCAACAGCGGAACCTGGATCAGATCCGAAATCCGGCTGGCCATCTCGCCGACGAGACGGATCCCCCGGGAGATATCGGGGTCGCGCTCGATGTAGCCCTTTTTCTCCAGCGCCTCGAGATTGTACTTGACCACAGAGGTCGACGAAATGCCCACCCTCCTTCCGATCTCGCGGATGGTGGGTGGGAACTGGTTCTCTTCAATAAAGTTCTGAAGATAGTCCAGTATCTGCTTCTGGCGTTCAGAAATCTCACGTGCCATGTTGGATCTCCTTTCCCTGCCTGATCCTCCGGCCCAGAACGGAACCACTGTTCAGGTTGGTGTGCTGAACAGCGCACTAGCTCATCTGTTCTGATTCATTATACACGAACATTCGTTCTTTGTCAAGCCCCATTTCGATTAGATTTTTGCACAAAAATACACACCCCAGCCCCCAACCGACGGGTGTATTTCAGATTTCTGGATTACATAACACGAATCGAAGCTCCTCAATGT